>CAMBBW010000118.1 GCA_945863425.1 Lishizhenia tianjinensis | reverse complement strand
AGCACATCCAGAAACGGTATAAATCACAGAATAACTTGTTGTAGTTGCTGGATTAACGGTGATTGTTGGGGTAGTTTGTCCTGGCGTCCAAGCGAAAGAACCTCCCGGAATACTTGTGCTTGTTGTTAAAACTGTGGATTGACCTGCACAAATGGTTGGGTTTTCCAAAATAGTAACCGTTGGAATTGGATTGATGGTTACCGACAAATTGGCTGATGTCGCACATTGTCCAACCGTTGGAGTAAAGGTATAATTGGTGGTTGCTGTTGTTATTATCGCTGGCGACCACGAACCTGTAAAGCCTTCAATACTTGATGTTGGTAAGGAAAACGATGCTCCTGAGCAATAGGGGCCAACTGGAGCAAAACTTGGAGTTTGTTGTACGCCAACAGAAACTTGCAAAGTAGTTGTAGCGGCACATTGTCCAGCCGTTGGAGTAAAGGTATAAGTGGTAGTTTGAGTATTATCCACTGCGGGCGACCACAAACCTGAAATTCCATTGAGTGAAGTCGTTGGAAGGTTGATTGTCCCTCCGGCACAAATTGGTGCAATTGGATTAAATGTTGGAGTAACGATTGAATTCACCGTTACAATAGAATTTGAAGCCGAACTAGCACATCCAGAAACGGTATAAATCACAGAATAACTTGTTGTAGTTGCTGGATTAACGGTGATTGTTGGGGTAGTTTGTCCTGGCGTCCAAGCGAAAGAACCTCCCGGAATACTTGTGCTTGTTGTTAATACAGTAGTTTGACCTGCACAAATGGTTGGGTTTTCCAAAATAGTAACCGTTGGAATTGGATTGATGGTTACCGACAAATTGACTGATGTCGCACATTGTCCAACCGTTGGAGTAAAGGTATAATTGGTGGTTGCGGTTGACACTATCGCAGGCGACCACGAACCTGTAAAGCCTTCAATACTTGATGTTGGTAAGGAAAACGATGCTCCTGAGCAATAGGGCCCAACGGGAGCAAAACTTGGAGTTTGTGGTGCACCAACAGAAACTTGCAAAGTAGTTGTAGCGGCGCATTGTCCAGCCGTTGGCGTAAAGGTATAGGTTGTAGTTTGAGTATTATCCACGGCAGGCGACCACAAACCTGAAATTCCATTAGTAGAAGTCGTTGGAAGGTTGATCGTTCCTCCGGCACAAATTGGCGCAATCGGATTAAATGTTGGAGTGATTGCAGCGGCAGAATTATTGATTGTAACCAAAATCGTATCCGTGCAATTAATGGAAGAACTAACGATGCAGGAATATGTCCCGGCGCACAAGTTAGTTGCGTTGGATGTATTTTGTCCGATTGAAATGAATGAAGCATCATACCAAGCGTAGGTGTAACCGGGTAGAGATCCAGAAGCATTTACCGAGGCTTGTCCATTACAAAGACAATTGCTGGCGTCAATGGAGCTAGTTAGCGTTGCAACTAATGGCCCTGCGCAATTATAATTTAGTGAAGATATATAGGCTGAATTAGCAGCATTGTTTGGTAGGCCAGGAGTTTGATTGTTAGGAACAGTACAAGTTCCCGCTATCCAATTGGATTGATTAGAAGGATTATTATCTAGGGTATTTGCGAAATAATAAACAGAATTTGTGGCAGATCCAGCAAAATAAATAATTGGGTTGACATTATTATTTGACCAACTAACACCGTGTGCAGGAGTAATTAAGTTTGTTGGATTATACACCTGAAAAGCATCTCCACCATTTGCCATAGATATCGGGCCCCACGACCCACCTGTAATCCATCCAGCGCCAGGATAATTGGAGGTAGTTGTTGTAGGTGATGTTGTTTGGTGTTCAAATAATGAGGAAGAAACAGGTAAGATTATTCTGCAATTTCCATCAACAATTGAATTGTCATTTGCAGGCAAAGAAACATTTGGATCTAAATCATTATAAACCACAATTAAGGTTCCTATTGGAATGCATTGCCAAAACGGGTCGTTTTTAAAACGTACAGCTCCATTAGCAATTCCTACACCAGAGGTTGGCCCACCAGAAAAATAACCATTGTTGTCATCCAATATCCAACCACGAAGATCGAGGCAGTAGTTTGAGCAAGTAAAAGGAGTTATCCCCGGAATTACTAATAATTCCACATATTCCTTTGATCCAGAAGGTCCTTGCGAAACTTCGTTTAAAATGAGAGATTGACCAAAGAAATCGAATGAAAAAAATACGACAAACGTATAACAAAATAAGAATTGTAGTTTCAATGTAGGTTAATTTTGTACAAATCTCCTAAATTAAAAGTAAGTAATCTTTATATTAACATTGTATTTGTGTTAAATCACCCAATGACCTTATATTACAAGATAAAATTGACACAACGTTAGCAAAAGAGATAGGATTGAAATAACTGGTGCGATTTGAATTCGTTTGATGTATTTAGACTTCATTTTACAAAAATAATTTATAAAATTGAGGGTTCAAAAGCGGTCGAGAAAGTTCAATACTTGGAATTGTATTTCGTTCAAAATCATGAATAATGGTTTCAATAATTTGCTCAGTTTGATCCTGATACGTTATTTGTATTGGTTGAGTGATTGTTAACCAATTTTGTATTGTTCTGAAATGTATCAAACTCAGTTCATTCAAAACAGTAACGCCTAGTTTTTTAAGGCTAGCGGCATTACAAAGTTGTTCATATTGACCAATCATAGGAATCACCATTAGTTTTTTTCCTAGAAACAAAGCTTCTGCGGGTAATTCAAATCCTGCTCCACACAAAATACCACTGCATTGTGCGAGGCTTTTTGTGAATTTTTCTGCATCAACAGGGAAAAAAGTAATATTGTCTACGGTGTAGATTTCCTTAGCATATTTAGAAAAAACATGCCATTCGATTTTAAAATTAGCTAATACCTTGGCAATTACATCATCGTGATAAGCCGGAAGATAAACGGTATAATGCGGTTCATTACTTGTTTCAATTTGTCGAATCGATTTTCGAATTAAAGGTGTAAAAATAGTTTCATCGTAGGAATTAAAGTGAAACCCATATTTTTTTTTGGTGGGGCAGTAGTGATTTAAAATATAATTACCGATTGGTTTAATGGTGTCAGCTTTCGGAGACAAAGGGTGAGCCACCGCTGCCTGGTGACTTAATTCAACACAAGGTATGTTTCGTGTTAGGGCGGCCCATGCACTTACCGGCTCAAAGTCTGAAATAACCAAGTCATATTGTGAAACGGGAAAATCTTTTATTTCGTTCAAAAATCGAATTGGATTTGCATGCATCACTGTTTTCAGTAAATCAACTTTTCCTGATTTAGATGAAAGAAAGGTTAATCCCAATCGTTGGTAATTTATTTCGAATTTTGCATTTACTTGAGATTGATTACCACTCACCAAAACATCTACATCTCCCATTTTATTTAAATGAGGAACGATGTCTTCCGCGCGACTCAAGTGTCCATTGCCCGTTCCTTGAATACCATACAGTATTTTCATGCTCAATTGGAATTAATTAGTTCATTAAGTAAATCGGAATAATTATAACTATCAACTAATGATTTATAGGGAATAGTTTCATTTTGAATAGATGAATATTCAGTTTGATAATCAAAAACCCTCCATTTTTTGGCATTGTATTCTAAGCTAGTCATATTTTCAACCCAATCTCCTGAATTTAAATAGGTTACTTTATTCCCCCGTTCGTTGGAAAATTCTCTGATTTTAGGTTGGTGTATGTGTCCACAAATCACATAGGTATAATTATTTTCCATTGCAATTTCAGCGGCAGTTCCTTCAAAATCATTCACATACTTAATAATTCCCTTAACACTATCTTTTACTTTTTTGGATAAAGAAACGCGCCCTCGGCCGAATTTTAAACTAACCCAATTTATAAAAGTATTTAGTAAAATCAATAAATCATAGCCTTTTCCGCCTAATTTGGCCAACCATTTTGAATGCTTCATGGTTGTATCAAAAACATCACCATGGAAAATCCACGCCTTTCCGGTTGGAAGTGTTAATACTACTTTATTAACAATGTGAAAATTGCCCAGCTGCAACCCTTTAAATTTACGCAGCATTTCGTCATGATTGCCGGTGACGTAATAAACAATTGTTCCTTCAGTTAAAAGTGACATAATTGCTTTTACAACGCGCATGTGCGACTCTGGAAAATAGTGTTTGTTGAATTGCCATATATCGATAATATCACCATTTAAAACTAATGTTTTTGGGTTTATCGATTCTAAATAATTCACTAATTCAACGGCTCTCGAACCATAAGTCCCTAGATGTACATCTGAAACAACCACAATTTCAACATTTCTCTTTTTCATAGATCATGCGTTTTAACAAATTTGTGAACTAAATTCCAAAGGGTTTTTACCATAGCTTTAACAAGACTTTATTTATTTACTAAGAGAATGTTAGTGATTTAATTGAATGTTATTTTTAATTTTATCTAACCGTAAAAAGTAATTTGTGAAAAAAGAGTTTCAAGTAGCTGTAAACCCCCGAAATTTCATAATTATTTAATATCTTTTTTAATTTTAAAAGTAGAACAAATTGCATCTTTGTTTATGCACGCAGTTAATCGAGAATTAAGTTGGTTGTCCTTCAATGAAAGGGTACTTCAGGAAGCAATGGATCCAACCGTTCCTTTGGTAGAACGAATGCGCTTTTTAGGGATTTACTCCAATAATATGGATGAGTTTTATCGGGTGCGGGTTGCGAATGTCCGTCGATTATCCGTTCTCAAAAAACAAAAAATACAAGGTTTTTCCGGAACTGCAACAGAACTTTATCAAGAAATAAGAAAGGAAGTTCTGCGTCAACAAAAGAAATTCGAGAAAGCGTTTGAGGAAATTTCAGAAGAATTTAAGAAGCACGCTATTTACTTCATGAATGAGAAAAACCTCTCAAAACAACATGAGATAGAATTGAATCAGTATTATCAGGATAAATTGAAACATTCTATTTTCCCCATAATACTTGATAAAAAAGGGTCGTTTCCAAAATTGAGAGATTATGCCATTTATTTGGCTATTAAAATTGTTGATCAAAAGAAAAAGGTACGATATGCCCTGATTCAGGTTCCTGTTGATATTCCTCGATATTATAAAATTACAGATGAAAAAGGTATTTACATCTTATTGATTGATGATATTATTCGTCTACAACTGAAGGAAATTTTTGGAATTTTTTATCCGGTTGAGATAAGTGCTTACACGTTTAAATTTACACGGGATGCTGAATTAGATTTGGATGACGATTTAAGTTTACCCTTTATAGAAAAAATAGAAAAAAGCTTAAAAGATCGTAAAAAAGGTGACCCAGTTCGCTTTGTCTATGATGAAGAAATGCCTATTGATTTGCTACAATATTTGTTACACTCTCTCCATTTAAAAGAAGGTGTAAATACAATACCTGGAGGAAGATATCATAACAACAAAGATTTAATATCGTTTCCGACTTTTGAAAATCCGGCATTTTTGTTTCCATCGCAACCCCCATGTAAACACCCTGATTTAGAAAATAAAGGGGGCGTTATTCAAGCGGTTTTAAAAAAAGATATTTTATTGCATTTCCCGTATCAACGTTTCGATTATATCATCGACCTATTGAGAGAAGCGGCTATTGATCCAAAAGTTCGTACAATTAAAATAAACATTTACCGAGTTGCAAAGAATTCAGATATAATGAATGCACTTCTTTCTGCGGTGTTTAATGGAAAAGAAGTAACGGTTGTTTTTGAGTTACAGGCACGATTTGATGAAGAAAATAATTTATATTGGAGTAATCGACTGAAGGATTTTGGTGCTAAAGTAATATATGGTGTTCCAAATTTAAAAGTACATTCCAAATTATTGCAAATCGAAAGATTTAAAGATGGTAAGGAACAGCTTATTACTTATATCGGAACTGGAAATTTCAATGAGAAAACAGCACGAATTTATGTTGATTTGGGCTATTTAACGGTTAAGCCAGAAATTGCCAATGAAGTTAAAAAGGTATTTCGATTACTGGAAAACAACCTCGAACGACCTGTTTTTCGAAATTTATTAGTTTCACCTTTTAATTCACGTCGAAAAATCATTCAGTATATTAATCAGGAGATTGCCTATTCAAAAAAAGGATTGAAAGGATCTATTCAGTTAAAAATTAATAATTTGACAGATAGTCAATTGATTGATAAATTTTATGAAGCTAGCCAAGCTGGGGTTAAAATAGAAATGATTATTCGTGGGATTTGTTGCCTTAAGCCAGGTGTAAAGGGTTTAAGTGAAAATATTACAGTTATTAGTATTGTAGATCGGTATCTGGAACACGCACGATTTATGATTTTTAATAATAATGAAAATCCCTTGTATATCTTAACAAGTGCCGATTTTATGGAACGGAATATTGATAGTAGAATTGAGGTTGGCGTTATTATAAAAGAACAGCATATTCAGTCTGAATTAGATAGAATTTTTCAATATCAATGGAAAGGAAGCGTGAAAGCCCGATTAATTTCCTCGGATTTGAAAAATAGATTTAGAAAAAGAAATTTGCCGCCTTTTCATGCTCAAGTGGAACTCTATAAATCTTATTGTGATTAGTCTTATTCTCTGAAAAACCTTTTTCTCGTTCTAATTTTTTTGTTAAACAAAAAGGCTGTCCTTTTGAGACAGCCTTTTACTTTTGGGAATTAATTTCTATTGTTTCGTAATACGTTGGATGTAGTTTAATTCAGAATTAAATACATGCATCAAATATGCCCCATTCGAAAAATTACTTAAATCTAAACTTGTTTTTTCTGAGTTTGAATCTAACTGACCTTCAGCAATGATTTTTCCCTCAACAGTACGCAAGACATATTGCAATGGTTGATTTGTTTTATTTAAAACAACAACTGTTGATTGAGTTGGATTGGGATAAATTGATATTCCATTGTTATGCTCATCGATGTTAACACAAGGATCAGAAGTTACCGAAACAGAATCTGTTGCTTGACACCCATTTTGAGCAGTTGTGGTAACAGAATAAATTCCACCAACGGTAACTGTTGTAAATGGAGTTGCTGCTCCCGTGCTCCACAAAACTTGAGCTCCATTACCTGTTGCATTTAATGTAACGGGGAATTCATTTGCACAAACAGTAATGTCTTGTCCTGCATTGACATTCGGAGATGTTAAT
>CAMBBW010000117.1 GCA_945863425.1 Lishizhenia tianjinensis | reverse complement strand
AAATCGTAAGATACAGAATTCATATGCATACACGTTCCTGATTCCGTTACCTCGTAGCTTGGTGTTGAATAAGATATAGCCTCAACATGATTTTGATGTTTTGCAGCCAAGGTGACAATTTCGGGATCATTTTCATTGTAGATTAATTTTCCGCTAGGCTCAATCAACCCGCAAAAAATATCAAATTGAGAAACGTAATTTTCAAAAGTCGGAAATACATTGATGTGATCCCAGGCAATTCCACTTAACAAAGCAATATTGGGTTTATACAAATGGAATTTAGGCCGGCGATCAATTGGTGAACTTAAATATTCATCCCCTTCCAGAATAATCACTTGTGCATCCTCCGAAAGTTTAACCATGCAATCGTATCCTTCTAATTGGGCTCCAACCATGTAATCAACATCTTTTCCAAGTTCACGACAAGCATGTAAAATCATAGAAGTTATGGTAGTTTTACCATGACTACCACCAATCACAACCCTCGTTTTATTCTTTGATTGTTCGAATAAATATTCTGGATAAGAGAAAATAGGAATATTTAGTTCTTTAGCACGAAGCAATTCAGGATTATCAATTCTGGCATGCATTCCCAAAATAACTGCGTCAAGACTTACATTAATATTTTGAGGGTTCCAACCCATTTGTTGGGGTAAGATGCCTTCCTTTTCTAGTCTACTTTTTGATGGTTCAAATATCTCGTCATCGGAACCAGATACTACATATCCTTTTCTATTGAGCGCAATTGCCAAATTATGCATAGCACTTCCACCTATTGCAATGAAATGAACATTCATTTTTGATTGTTTTTTCGTTGAACGTGTAACCTCATTTGCCATAGAACCGAAAAAAGTAGAAACCAACAACCCAGCTGAGCTACCAATAACCAATCAACTTTTTCAAATCGATTAACGAGAAAAACAGGAAGCCCAATACTCAACAAACCCAAATAATACAGGAGGGATACAGATGTTGGTATTTCGGAATTAATTTGCTTATCAACAAATTGAATAATTGTATATATTAACACGATTACCCACAAATACGTTGGTACAGAAACTAAATCTTTTTCATCAAGCAGTGAAACATAAAAAAAGCAAACTGGAATAGCTAGCGCCAATTTTAGGATTAGTAAAATGAATTGATACCTTTTAATAAAATTCATACCACGAATCTAATGGTATAAAAGAATTGAATCTAATTGATATTAAAGAGTTTCGAACAACTATTTTTTAGTAACTTAATATTGATTTAATATTTCCAAAATAGGATTACCAGTCATTGCACCAGTTCGTTGAAGGTTCAATAGATGAATCAATGTTGGTGCAATATCAATGATTTCAATAGGTCTGAATATTTCTTGTTTACGAATTCCATTTCCGCACCAAATTAAAGGAACATGTGTATCGTAATTAAAAGCAGAACCATGACTTGTTCCTTTGTGTGAAGAAGGTTTATCTTCATTTTTTGTTAAATATCCGGGTTCTAAAATAAAAACAACCTCCCCACTTCTATCAAAGCGATAGCCTTTTGAAACCATTTGCATCCAATTATTTGTAGAAGAAGCATTTTCCAATTCTTCAGATACAAAAACAGCTTTTACACCATCCCAAGTTCTGATTTCATTGGCTATAAAGGTTTCAATTGCTTTTTTAGGTAGATGCAAAGAATCAATCAGCTTTCTATTCAAATATATATTCTGATTTTCCTCAGATTCAACCAAATCAAATTCAAATTTCTTTTTTACATCGTTTTTTAAAGCTTTTAATTTTTGCTCCAAAAACAAGTAGCCACCAGGTAATTTTTGATCAATTAAAGATTGAGGGACTGGAACCACGGCATGATCTGCAGTCAAGAACAAAGTAAATCCATTTTTTCCGAATTTCTTTTCAAGTGTTTCAATTAATCGAGCAATTTCCAAATCTAAACGAATATAAATATCTTCTATTTCTACCGAATATGGACCAAAAGCATGACCTACAATATCAGGTGTAGAATAACTGACACATAAAAAATCAGTTTGAGAATCAACACCCAACTCTTCATTTTTTATTGCATCCAAGGCAAAATCGGTTAAATATGTATTAGCAAAGGGTGTAATGGTAAACAAAGAATAATCTTTTGCATTTTTGTTTAATTCTTTTAGATTATAAGGAAAAACCGGCTTATTTTTAGTTGAAATTAAGACTTCATAAGGCGAATCATCAACGCCACTTTCTGTATATGATTCAATTGGATAAAACGTTTCCCATGTTTTTAATAAAGCTTCATCTGGCTTTTTTGTGGAATTAAAAGTATTTACCCAACTAGGCAATTCTTGTTTAAAATAACTACTCGTAATCATTTTCCCACTACTATAATCAAACCAATATGAACCATCACTTAAATGTCCACCCGGTAAAATCGCACTTCTATCCTTAATACTCAACGAAATAACTTTGGCTGATGGGTAGGTCATTTTTAATTGATCTGTAATCGTATAAGTCTTAAGTGTTTTTGGTGATCTTTCTCCTTCTTTCGAACTTGTACCAGTTGATGAATATACCTTATCTGTTACGCAATTAACTACTTCCATTTTATTGCGATCGTACCATTCATTACCAACAATTCCATGATTATTCGGGGTTGTACCTGTGTAAATAGATGCATGTCCAGGACCAGTATATGTTGGGACGTAATTGTAATTTGTATTTCTACAATTCGTTCCTTTTTGCATCAATTTATTAAACCCATTTTTACCAAATTTCCCTTGAAATCGATATAAATAATCATAACACATTTGATCAACCACAATTCCAACAACTATTTTACTAGTATTTTTTTGAGAATAAGCATACGTAAACTGAATTAAAATCAGTAAAAACAAAGTATTCAATTTCTTCATCCTATTTTATATTTATTACCACAAAATTAATTATCCAATTCGAACTAAAAGTTAAGCAACTAATAATTTTCATTAAACGTCCTTTTTATTATATTTACGCTTTCTAAATAAACCTACTTATGAGATTATTGAAAAAACCAATAACCGCCCTACTGTTTATTTTTTGCACATCACTGGTTTTTAGTCAGTTACCAACAGCAAATTTTACTGCAACACCTCTAAGTGTTTGCCAAGGTCAAGTAGTAACTTTCACAAATACTTCAACTGCAAATGGAGCTAGTGTGATCACGGATTATTCGTGGGATTTTGGTGATGGCTACAGCGATTCGATTCCAAATACAACACACATATATAATACTCCGGGCACTTACAGTGTAACATTAACTGTGACAAATTCTAATGGTCAAGCTGATTTTGAATTAAAAACAAATTATATTGTCGTAAAACCTGCACCAACAACCTCTTTTTCAGTAAACGGTTTAGGTTGTACTGTTCCTCTAACAGTAGGGTTTAGTAATACGGGCAGCTCAGGAGCCAATTATTCATATAACTGGAATTTTGGAAATTCTCAAACATCAACCTTGGGTGTACCACCTTCACAAACCTATTCAACAGCGGGAACTTTCACAGTTTCACTGACCATCACAAATAATACTTCAGGTTGTTCAACTACATTTTCAGAACCTTTAGTTGTTTCCAATTATCAAGCAGGAATTACCTTGCCATCAGTGGTTTGTGTTGATCAACAAGTGAATATTACAGATAATTCTACAGCTGGTGCAAACACTTGGAATTGGAACATTGCTCCTTCAACAGGTACATATATAAATGGAACAACAAATGCATCTCAAAACCCCTCGTTTTCATTTTCAGCGCCTGGAACTTACACGATTCAATTAGCCTCACAAAACACAAACTCAGGGTGTTCAGGAAGTACATCTCAAACAATTACCGTTCAACCAACTCCAACTCCTTCTTTTACTGCAACCCCTTTGACCAATTGCGCACCATCAAATGTTACTTTTACAAACACATCGGTTGGAGGTACATCTTATGCTTGGACATTCGGAGATTTCCCTTCTGGCGCAAATAATAGTTCAAATCAAACATCACCGAGTCATATTTTTTCAAACAATGGAACTTATGATATTACGCTTACAATGACAACGGCTGCAGGCTGTATTGGAACAACAACATTAAATGATTATATAACAGTTACAGATGTAATTGCCGATTTTAGTGCAGATATCACTGGGGGTTGTGATCCATTGATTGTAAATTTCTCAGATCTTTCCGTTGACCCAAATACAGCTAACCCAATTACATCGTGGTCATGGAATTTTGGTGGTGGAACCCCCAATACTTTCAATGGTCAAACGCCACCTCCCATTACCTATCAAATTGGCTTATTTGATGTTAGTTTAACCGTTACTACACAATCTGGTTGTGTTGGTACAATGACGATGACAGATTATATTACTGTTGGTCACATCAATTCATTAAGTTTTGCTGTAGACACGCTTGTTAATTGTATAAAAACAGATTTTGAATTTACATCAACTGTTTCCACAACCCCTTCCAATCCAAATCCATCTGAATTGACTTATTTCTGGGATTTTACAGATGGTACCTCGACGGAAGATGACCCAACTTATCAATTCACATCAGATACTGGTTATTTTGATGTTATGTTAGTTGTTGACTTTAGAGGTTGTAAGGATTCAATTGAAATTCAAAACTTTATTTACATTGAAGCTCCAATTGCAAAATTCACTCCTGAAAACACCTTATTTTGTAATCAAGGAAATAATATTGCTGTAGATTTTACAGACGATGCCACGCATGGCGTTCCATCAGATGATATATTAATGATATGGCAATGGGGAGACGGGACACCAAATACAATTTTAGACGACCCCCAATTAGATGACGCAAACCAAGGTGATTTTACTCATAATTACACGAATTATGGATCATATACGATTCAACAAGTAATTTATAATTATACTACTGGTTGCAGTGATAGTATAACAGCCAATGTTGATATTTCATTTTTAAATGCCAACTTTACTTATTCCAATGATTCGATTTGTCAAGGAGATACATTGGATATGTTCGATAATAGTCAAACATGGTTAACTGCACCTAATCCTCATCCTTTACAATCTTGGTCATTTAGCATGGGAGACAATCCTCCTGGAACAGTAAACATGGGAGATACTGCATATTATGCATATAATCAATCAGGTCTCTTTAATATTACACTTACCGCAACAAATAGCGTTGGTTGTTCCGCTTCATCTGTTTTACCGATAAATGTTCTAGCCCCGCCATTTGCCGTCTTGGCGGTTAACCCAGATCCTGCTGTTGGATGTTCCCCATTCCCTGTTACATTCACTGGGAATGCTTTTCCTATGCCTCCATATAATATTCCAATTGATTCCATGATGTTTGTATACTCAGACGATAATTCATCTCAAACAGTAAATTACAATCCTGCTGGAACAATTGCGAATCATACTTTTGTTGGACCCGGAGTGTTTTACGGTGAAATGATTGCGATTGATCAATTCGGTTGTTTCTCTGCTCCTGCTTCTGTACCAATAACAATAACACAACCAAGTTCGTTTTTCTCTGTTGATAATGTTATTTGTAATGGAGATTCAATTATAACTGACAATACATCAACAGGAGATGGGAATTTAAGTTATCAATGGTTTCTAGATGATTTCACCTCAGCGCCAATAGCAACTTCGTTAAATGCAGCAACAGTTTTAACTGAAAATGGAATACCTTTTGGTCAAACAACTTCAACACATAATTTATATTTAATCACAACAGATGAAAATGGATGTAAGGATACTATAGGCAATTTAATAAGTGTTGTAATTCCATGGGCGGTGCCAAGTTTCAATTTTACAGGTGCTGCAATTGGACCAAATGGTGAATATGTTTGTCCTCCAATTTTTGGAACCTATGCTGATTCGTCGCTAACATATGGAACTATTACAAACTGGGCTTGGAATTTTGGAAATGGTAATCAATCAATTATTCAAAATCCTAGTAACACCTACGTTTTACCAGGAACTTATGATTTAATTTTAAGTATAACTGATGAAAATGGTTGTACAGCAGATACTACACTTTTACAGTATATTACAATAGGAGGTCCAAGTGCTGAGCCAGACTGGTTACAACAAGTTGGACAATGTGCACAGGGCGCTCAGTTTTTTCTTATAAATCCGGTTAATGTAATTAATTCTGTTTGGACGATGGGCGATAATGTCACATTAAATGACAGTATCAATTTTTTCTATAATTATGACCAACCCGGGACATATACGCCAGGTGTTACGTTATATGATAGTTTAGGATGTGAGGTGTTTTATCCGTTAAATCCAATCACGGTTCTAGATGATGGGTTAACAGCTAGTTTTACAGCAAATCCAAATCCAGCAGAACAAGATCAACTTATTTCATTTGTTGATGGATCGGTTTCACAACAATCCACGATCGTTTTATGGAATTGGGATTTTGGTACAAACGCAGTTACTTCATTGAACAATTCTACTCAATTAAATTCATTCCCAGTTGCCGGTTCGTATCCTGTTACGTTGACAGTTGTTGATGCGCTTGGTTGCCAAGATGATTATACCTTAACAATCAATATTAAAGATCCGGATATTTGGATGCCAAATGTTATTACAGCTAATAATGATGGGACAAATGACTTATTTACACTTCCTTTTGATGCGTTTAAAGATTTTAATATTGTTATTGTTAATCGCTGGGGCAATACCATACATGAAGGAACAAGGGATCCAGCTAATCCATTATTAATGTGGGATGGAACTACAGACAATTCCGGTGTAAAGGTCACTGATGGAGTATATTTTTATCGATTAACTGGAGAAATGTTAGGAGGAACTCAAGTTGACAAACATGGATTCGTTACAGTTATTGAATCTAATTAAATGTTCATCTAACTATTAAGCGTATAATAAAGCAACCTTAATAATAATCAAGCGTCGAATTCATATCAAACTATAAAAAAAATAAAAATGGTTTCAAATTTCCCTAAATTTCTCTTAGTTGTTACGTGTTTAGTTAGTTTACAATTAAATGCCCAACAAAATGTTAGTATTTCCGATGTTCCAAATACCCCTAATGCTACAAGTGTTTTAGATGTTTTCTCAACAACTAAAGGATTATTGGTGCCGCGAATGACTACTATTCAACGAAATGCAATTATTACTCCTGCAAATAGTTTATTAGTCTTTGATATAGATGTTAATTGTTATATGTATTATACTGTATCCAATACATCATGGAATTCATTATGTAATACGGGTCCCCTATCAAATGGTTTAAATGCACTTTCCAATACAACTACTGTTGCACCCGGAGTTAATTGCGCAAACGGAGGTGTCATGTTACAATTTGGTTCTGATACAAATGG
>CAMBBW010000116.1 GCA_945863425.1 Lishizhenia tianjinensis | reverse complement strand
GGGTCAATAACAAAAACGGTATTGAATGTAATTCGGTAATCCAATGGCCAAAGAAATTGAGTTCCGTAATTGGTGAACATGTCCAACATCGGGTGCGTAATGATTCCGAGAAAGAAAAGCCAAAACCAAGTACGGTATTCAAATTTCTTTTTATAAATTAAGTGCACCAGATAGGCGAAAATGGGACTACAAAGCACTGCGAATAAAATTGAATGCGAAAAGCCTCTATGCACGAGTGCCGCGTCAATTGGGTGGTAGAAAAATCGTAAAAACACATCAAGATCAGGAATTGTTCCTGCAATTGCTCCCCAAAGTGGAGCTTTATTACCAAGTTTTTTTCCTCCAACAGCCTCGGCAACAGCTGCACCTAAAACAATTTGCGTTAGTGAATCCATTTGTGTTAATCTAATAAGTCAGGTCTTCTATCCTGAGTGCGTTGTAGGGCCTGCTCTTCACGCCATTTTTCTATCGCTGGTAGATTTCCGGATAATAAAATTTCAGGGACTTTCCAACCTTTGAATTCTGGCGGACGGGTATAAACAGGTGGAGAAAGCAGATTATCTTGAAAACTATCCGTTAATGCCGATGTTTCATCGTTTAATACCCCGGGAATTAAGCGTACAACAGCATCAACTACAACAGCTGCTGCCAATTCGCCGCCTGATAAAACATAAGATCCAATAGAAATTTCTTTGGTGATGTAATGTTCGCGAATACGTTCATCAACTCCTTTGTAATGTCCGCAAAGAATCATCAAGTTTTTGGATAAGGATAAGGTGTTGCAATCGCTTTGCTCCAATACTTTGCCGTCAGGTGTCATGTAAATGATATCATCGTAGGAACGTTCGCTTATCAGTTTTTCAATCACTGCAGCAATAGGCTCAATAGAAAGTACCATACCGGCTCCTCCGCCATATTGATAATCGTCTACATTTTTATGTTTGTCCGTTGAATAATCTCGAATGTTATGCACATGAATTTCTACATGACCTTTGTCTTGTGCTCGTTGCATAATAGAAGCTGAAAATGGGCTTTCCAGTAATTGAGGTAAAACCGTTAAAATATCAATACGCATGGTGCAAAGATATTCAAATTAGCGCGTTGTGTCAAAATAAAAAAGCCCGAATCTTTAGAAACAGGCCTCTTGTTTATAGTTTGAACAACTACAGTTTTGTAATCGTTCCTTTGTATTCGGGTGATTCTCCAGGTAAGGGGTTTGAGATACGAACTTTCCAAATATACGCTTGATTAGAAGGCGAAAGCTGTCCCGTTCTTTTGTCAATGCCATTCCAAGGTTGAGATGCGTCTTCAGTTTGATACATTACACCACCATCTTTTGGATCTAAAATTAATAGTGTGAATTTTACATCCCGTTGTGTTAGGGCAAATGGAATGAAAGTTTGATTGCGCGGCTCAAAAGAGTTTGGATTGAATGCATTTACTGCAAGCAAATTATAATCTTCATCGATATTCACTTTTGAAGTTTGGCTGACGATGCACCCTTCGTTTAATGTTTTTAATGATACAATGTAATTACCAGCTTTAAACGGATTGAAATCTATCTCACTTTTAGTTGAATTCAATTCCAAATTATTTACAGTCCATTGAACTGAATTGGAAGCATCAGTGCTCGCTTTCAGGGTAGGAACCCCTTTTTCATATCGGATTTCTGATTCAATTTCCAAGGTCGGTTTTGGGCTGTTTTTAACTTCAAATGAATTTGCACCTTCAATAACCGGCTTGTTTTTTTCCACTAATAAATAGGTTCCTTGTTCCTTAGCTTCAAAGGACATAGATTTTTTAGCCTCAATTGTTGCAATCAATTGGTTTGAGTTTTGTTTAAAAACGGAAACAGCAAAGTCATTCTTATTTTCAAGAAGTTGCCGCTCACCCAAACACATGTTTACAGCAGTAATCAACGTAGAATTTGTAGTTAATTCTTCTTTTTGATTTGGTGAAATTACATCTGTTATTTCTTTTTTTTCTGAACTTGGCTCTAGATCCGTTTGATCCATAACAACTTCTTCAACTACAATATTTTGCTCCAATATTGATGTCATTTTGGTAACATCATCATTTGTTGATGCAATGAGCTTACTATCTGTTTGGCTTAAATCAGATTTTACAGTTGATTTTGAGGTAACTGGGCTCAAATTACTATTTTCCGAAGTATTTTGAGATGTGTTTACTTTCTCCTGTTTAGCGGGTTGAGTTGGTTTTTCAATTTTAGTTGTAGTTGCAGTTTGCCTTGGTATTGATTTGTCTTTTTGAATAAAAAAATACGAGCTAACTGCAATAACGGTAATAGCAGCGCCACCTAGTAACCATTTGTACCAATTCATGGGCTGTGTTACAGGCATTTTAGCATCTAGGGCTTGCTTCATAGAATCCCAAGCTGCCGTATTGTAAGGCAATTCCTGGTTTTGTAGGAGATCCTTTAGTTTATGTTCTATTTTATCTTTCATATCAAAAGTGCGAACTGTATTTCTTTTTTAATAATTTTTGCAAATTCATTTTTGCTTTGGCCAAATTGGATTTTGATGTTCCTTCGTTAATTCCGAGTAATTCTGCAATTTCTTTGTGTGAATAATTTTCTATTACATACAAATTAAAAACAGTTCGATAAGCAGGTGATAATTTTTGAATGGCTTCCACAGCTGCTTCTGCTTTTAATTCCGTAAGCTCCCAATCTTCCTTATCTATTATTTCATCCACAGCTTCTTGCTTAAAATGAAAATCATTGTCAGATAAAAAAGGATTTCGTTTTGCTTTACGTATAGCATCTATTGCTGTATTGGCGATAACACGTCGTATCCAACCTTCTAACGAACCTTTAAAATCAAAAATCCCAATTTTGTCAAAGACCTTTATAAATCCTTCTTGAAGTACTTCTTGTGCCGAATCATGATCACTCATGTATCGTTTGCAAACCGCTAACATTTTTCCGTAATACAGTTTGAACAATTGTTCTTGTGCGCGACGTTCATTTCTGATACATCCATCTACGATATGTCTGAGTTCCTCAATTTTCTCCAAGTTATCCCTTATTTGACGCAGTTGCTTGTGGTTGGTTGCCTATTCGATTTATTTTAGGTCAAAATAAGCGATATTTTCTGAAAAGTAGTAAATTCGTGCGATCTATTTTAATATTAAACTTTAAATCAAACCACAATGAAAGTAACGGTAGTTGGAGCTGGGAATGTTGGTGCCACATGCGCAGACGTTTTGGCTCATCGCGAAATTGCGAATGAAATTGTCTTATTAGACATCAAAGAAGGATTTGCAGAAGGGAAAGCGTTGGATATTTGGCAAACTTCACCAATAAACATGTATGATTCAAGAACGATTGGATCTACTAATGATTATTCAAAAACAGCAAATTCTGATGTAGTGGTTATTACTTCTGGTTTACCAAGAAAACCAGGAATGTCTCGTGACGACCTTATCGCGACCAATGCAGGTATCGTTAAGACCGTTACGGAAAACGTAATTAAACACTCTCCAGATGCCATTTTAATCATCGTTTCAAATCCGTTGGACGTAATGACTTATTGTTCTTACTTGACGGCAAAAGTGGATTCTAAAAAAGTTTTTGGAATGGCGGGTATATTGGATACTGCTAGATACCGTGCTTTTTTAGCTACTGAATTGAACGTTTCTCCAAAAGATATTCAAGCAGTATTGATGGGGGGGCATGGAGATACAATGGTTCCACTTCCTCGTTATACAACTGTAGCTGGAATTCCGGTTACTGAATTGATTGAGAAAGATAAATTGGATGCCATTATCGAAAGAGCCAAATTTGGTGGAGGTGAAATGGTTAAATTATTGGGTACATCTGCATGGTATGCACCAGGAGCAGCTGCTGCTCAAATGGTAGAGGCTATTATCCGTGATCAAAAACGTATTTTCCCAGTTTGTGCTTGGTTACAAGGAGAGTATGGTCTGAAAGACATCTACCTAGGTGTTCCTGTTGTACTTGGTAAAAATGGAATCGAGCGCATCATTGAACTAGATTTGAATGCCGAAGAAAAAGCATTGTTGAATGAATCCGCGGAAGCTGTTAAAGGTGTGATGGACGTGTTGGATGGAATGAATATTTTGGCATAAGGCATTGCTAACGAAATACTTCAAAAGCGATTCTGAAAGGAGTCGCTTTTTTTATTTACTGTAATTTTTGACTGAGAAATGGAAACGTCAACTCTACTTTCTAAAATATATTTAACAATCTATTGTGACGGTTTTAGGGATGGTTACTGGTTTGCCAAGGAAGTGAATCAAAAAAAAAATGGAGCAATGTCTATTCTGAGACGCTCTGCGTATAACCTAAATCAATTTATTGAAATTCAACGAGATATCAGCTTTATTTCATGGAAGAAGTATTAAAACGATAAAAACTGTCCTCATTTATGATTATTCAAACAAATGGCAACTTCAAAATTTAAAACCTAATTTGGAAGCAAGAGATTTAACAAGTTTGAATTGCTATAAATTGTAGAAAATTTTGTAAATTTATTCTTTTTTTAAAAATTTCGTTCCCTACGGTAAATGAACAATTAACTTAACAAAATAAATATTGATAGCTTGTTAGGATTAATTTCAGCGGGTAGAAATTTTACTAATTTTAATAAACAACTAGTATGCGATATCTAATTCTTATTTCATTAACATTTCAGTTTTGTGTTGTATTCAGCCAAAATACTTTTCAACTAACTTTGGGTGGGGCCCAAGAAGAATTTGCGTATTCGTTTCAGCAAACCAATGATAACGGTTATATTGTAGCGGGTAGAACCTTCAGCTTCGGAACAGGTGGCTGGGAATGTTACATGTCCAGATTTAATAGCAATGGTGATACTCTTTGGACCAAAACATACGGTAATGTCCTGTACGATGAGTTACAAGACGTGGATACTACAAGTGACGGGGGGTTTATAGCTGTTGGACATACGACAACAACAGATTGGGACGGCAATGTATATTTAATAAAAACTAATGCGAATGGGATTGTTCAATGGTCAAAAGAATACGGCGGTTCAATAGGTTTTTCTGACAAAGGTTATTCCGTTAGAGAAACTTCCGATGGCGGTTTTATTATTACCGGAACCACAGAGTCATTCGGTTCTGGAGGAGATGATGTGTATGTATTAAAAGTGAATGCTTTTGGATCTGTACAATGGACAACTTCCATTGGCTCTGCGGGAACTGTTAGCGTTATGGATGCTGGAAGGGAAGTTCAAGAAACAAATGACGGTGGATTCATTGTAGTCGGATACACCAGTGCGGTAGATATTAATTTTTCTGATGTATATCTTGTAAAATTAAATGCAGCCGGAGTTGTTCAATGGAAAAAAACATATGGTGGTAGTTCATACGATATCGGTTATACGGTTCAGCAAACTACCGATAATGGTTTCATTATAGGCGCAACAACAAACAGTTATGGGGCAGGGAATTGGGACGCTTACTTAATAAAAACAGATGTCAATGGAGTTCTTCAATGGAGTAAAACTTATGGCAAATCAGGAGAAGATCGCGCCCAGTGTGCGAGGCAAACTCCAGACGGTGGTTTTATATTGTGTGGTAGGTCTGCTAGCTTTGGAACCGGAAGTATTGATGTAGCCTTGTATCGCACAAATGCGAATGGGACATTATTGTGGACAAAAGGATACGGTGCGGCTGGTGATGATCAGGGGTCTTATGTACGTCCTATTGGTAATTCTTTTGTTTTTTGCGGATATACAACAAGTTTTGGGGCGGGAGTTAAAGATATGTTCTTTTTGAAATCTGATGCTAATGGTATTGTTGGCTGCAATGAGATTAACGGTACAGGATTTACAACTACAAGCCCAAGTACAATAACAAGTACTGCAGGCAATAATTCAACGGGGGGAAGCCAAATTACGCCTGCTACTGCAACCCGCAATACGCTATCTGTTAAATCTGTTTTATGCTCTTCAATAGCAAATTGCACAATCAATTCCAGCTTTACAACTTCCATGACATCAATTTGCACCAATGGTACCGTCAATTTTACCAATTCCTCAACTGGAGCAGCAACGCAAAACTGGTTTGTAGATGGAACGAGCTTCAGTAATTCAGTGAATGCCAGCAGAATATTTCAAAACCCAGGGGTGTATCAAATAACATTAATCGCATATAACGGCACTTGCTCTGATACAAGTACTGTTAACATTTTGGTTTCATCGCCAAGCGCTGCTTCTATCTCAAATACAGCTTGTGAAAGTTATACTTGGCCGTTAAATGGTCAAACGTATTTACAGTCAGGAGTTTATACAACTACTATATCAAATGTAGCTGGTTGTGATTCTATTATCACCTTGAACCTTACGATAAATCAACCTACGGACACTTCTGAAACTGTAACTAATTGCGGAAGTTATACATGGCCCGTAAATGGTCAAACTTATACTCAGGACGGAATTTATATAACATCTTTCACCAATGCTTCAGGGTGCTTATCTACTCGAACACTTTATTTGACAATTAACCAGCCAAGTTCATCTGTTTTAAATGAATCCGCAATAGACTCATACATCCTGAACGGACAAACTTACAATCAATCTGGTACGTTTACCCAAGTTATTCCAAATTCAGAAGGATGCGATAGTACAATCACCCTTAATCTTACAATCTCTTTTACCGGTATTGATGAAGCAGTTGAAAGAAGGGTAATTGTGTACCCTAATCCAACAAATGATCTGCTTTACATTACATTATCAGCTGAAAGTAATGAGGACTATGTGTTGATCGACAGTGGTGGTAGAAAGTTAATTGAGGGTCAACTAAGAGGAATACAATCGCAGATCACTCTAAAAGAGTTAACCGTTGGTTTATACTTCCTTCAAATTGGTAAAGAAAGACTTACTATTAGAGTGGTCAAGCAGTAACTTTTAAGTCTGTAAAATTAATCCTTAATCGTTAAACTGTTCTGTTAAGAGAATGTTTTGATAGTTAATCACAACATCAAGTTAACGAAATTCATTTAGTAGAGTTTTTGAAAAAATAACCATCAATGAATAGAAATGATTCGTTATATCTAGTAGTATTGGACGTTAATCATCCTCTTCGGACTAACCTAATTTGGAACTTTTGGCTATTTGGAACTTTGTGAATCCTCTAAATCAGGTAATTAAGCACAAATTTCTCAAGGCAATATTATTGTAAGCTCCATTTTATTTATAGCTTTATCTTGAGTCCGAAGCTTTGGGATTGATGCGGAGAAACAAACTTTGATAAACCACACCGCGAAGCAGCCACGAAGTGAAATGTGTTTGAGGAGCAATGAACCGCCACTTTTGCCAATTCAAAATCAGCGAAGCTAAACCCGTGTTACAAGCCGTTATTCTATTTAAGCTCAAGTTTTTCAATTCGGTTTCCAATTATAATTTCTTTCATTTCTTGTTCTAAGTTTTTAAATTCGGACTTTTGAACTGATTTAACTTGTTCTCCTTTTCTCAAAAGATGTATTTCGTCACAAGTGTCGCTGAGCGTTGAAAAAA
>CAMBBW010000115.1 GCA_945863425.1 Lishizhenia tianjinensis | reverse complement strand
CCTTCCGATAAATTTGCCAAAACCAAGTATTTAGATCCGATAATCACGGCAAATGAATTGGCCAAGGAATTAAAAAATAAAGGCTGTGACTTAATTATTTGTTTATCGCATTTGGGGTATGATTACGCGGACACCTCCAAAGTTTCAGATAGAAAACTAGCGAAACTTTCGGCCCACATTGACCTCATTCTTGGAGGACACAGCCATACTTTTTTGGAAAAACCTACCATTGAACTAAACCAAAAGGGACAACCCGTAGTCATCAATCAAGTTGGATATGCCGGGTTGTATGTAGGTCGAATTGATATAGACATTCAACAAGGAATGGTTGGGCGATTGATGGAGGTAAGGTGATTTATTTATTTTAAATGTCTTATCTTTAATTAAAAATTGGTGATAATTTGATCCTATTACAAGGGTTATTAATAAAAGATTTCGCAAACAAATAAGAGATATCATGAAACCAATCTATCCCATGTTACTTGTTTCTTTTATAGCGCTTCTACTACTTTCCGCTTGTAGCAAAAAACTTTCCAAGAAAAACACAGAAAAATACCGTTGTTCTGTTCACCATTATTCCTGGACCGGTGGATTTCATTACGATACGCTCTACGTTGATACGATTGAAGTGAAACGCGAAGGAGATTACATTACATTACTTGGTAATCAATTCTTTGTAGATTCAGTCTGGAAGGGTAATAAATTCAAGGAAGGATATGTGCATGAATATAGAGAAATTCAATTTATACACGATAGCATTTATTTTACCCAATACAGCGGCGGCCTTGGAGGTGGTGATGGAACAAACTATGCTGGAATTAAAATAGACTAAAAAAAGCCCGCCGGAATTTATAATTCACTCAAGATAAATAACTATCCAATAGATTGAATGGAATCTTAAAATATTCCTAATTATTTTTTATATTCGTGACATTCAATTAATTAAAATGTATAAAATTGCTATTTTCATCATTTTCAGTGTAGGTATTCGGGCAGTTTTTATCGCGCAAAAACCAAATTTTTATCAAGAAGAATTTAGGAAAATACCTTTCTCTACATCATCTACAGACGAGAAAATCAACTTTTTAAATTTTGTTGAAGATAAAACTCAAAGAACCATTTTTTCACGATCATACAAAACGTCTAAAGGAGATATAAAAAATGAATATTCGGTAAAACCCCTTTGTTTCGAGAAAGATGGTAGCCTCGAGCCAATCATTTCTATTCCTAAGGAAGATATTGATGGTTCTTGGTCGGCAATGCAGCAACCTATTCGAACAAAATTACAAGTCGACGGCAACCTTTATCTTTATTTTCCTAAAAATGAAAAAATCACCATTTCAACCGAATCTATAAACGAAAATGAAATAGAACACAATCCTATAAATTCGATATCAGCCGAAAAGAAAACAATCAAATTAACAGAAGGAATAACTAAGTCTATTTCATTTATTGAAGGTGGATTTAAGGTAAATTATATCATTGAGAATTCAAATACATTGCCCAATGGAGAATTAAAAATTCTTGAAAAAATTGAACTCCCGCCATTATGGAAATTATATAAAGAAAATGACGAGGTTCGGATTTCTGATGGAAAAGATGATATTGGTTTTTTTGGACAAATTCTTTGTTTTGATCAAAATTTCGATGTTCTAAAGGGAAAATATAATATCCATTTTAAGGAGGGGTCTCATTATTTAGAACTCGTAATTGATAGTGATTGGTTGCACAATAATCGAAGTTTTCCAATAATTATTGATCCAACCATTGCGGGAATCCCAAGTCTTTGGAATAATGGAAATATGCCTTCCTGTTTTATGCCTACTTATAATAAAGATAGTTTGTTGGTAACAATTCCTGGAAGCGTTACTTTAACCGGTCTTTATGTGTCAAGTAGTTTTTATGCAGATCCATTTACCCCTGCAACTATGGGAATAGGATCGATGAATTTCAGTACAGATTGTGCTAGCTCTCAATATTTCACAATCACCGGAGCAGCTGCTAATACGCCGGGAACAGCATATTTGGATAGTTTTAACTTATTGAGTCCATTAAGCTGTTGTTTTTCCAAAAGATGCACTGACACTTCAATCTACGTTCGATTTCATTTAGGAAGAAATGCTCTTGGTAGTGGTTGTAATGTATCTTATGTCCGCTATGATCAATTTACACAGTATCCATTTAAAGTTATTATGTATGGTAAAACACCAGAGACTTATGGAAATGAATGGTATGTATCTCAAACCCCTATTTGTTCCAATAGTTGCGAATTTACTGCCACAGGATATGCGCGATATGGAGTCCCACCATATACTTTTACCCATCCATGGTCTCAAGATACTGTGGTGGCAGGAATAAATACAGGTTGTAGTACTGGAAATAAAAACAATGTATTTACGCTTATTAATCCTAATTGTCCTATTTATTGTGATTCAAATTATACCGAATTACCTGTTCCGCCACCTGTTATTTTTGATGCTTGTGGAACGCAAATACAAAATATTACTTTTGTCACAAAGCCCATTATACCTGCTGCGCTTCCCATTGCAATCTATGATTCTACTCTTTGTGAAGGCGCAGAATTAGCGATAAGCCTGAGTTCATGTTTGACAGGAGGAATTGTAAATTATTATGGAAATGGAATAAGCGGACAGGGAACTATTAATCAAATTTTATCATCAATAAATGACAGCATTACAATGTATAGCTATTATTCTTATGCCACATTAAATGGGTGCATATCAGACACATTGGAACACAATGTTTATATAATTCCTAATCCAATAGCAAACTATTCAATCTCTCCTAATCCTTGCATTGTAGAGACTCCTTTTTCATTAATCAGTGCCTCATCAGCCTCTCTTGGGCCTGTAGCATCTACTAATTGGACATTTGACAATTCTTTTGTCAGCAATGATACAGCTTACTCATCCATTATTGCTATTCCAGGAAACTATACTACTTGTTTATCAGTGAGTGATCTCTTTGGTTGTTCAGATACACTATGTCAGCAATTGATAATAATCCCTGCAGAAATAGAAAACTTAAATATTATAACACCCAATGGTGATAATTCAAACGATGTGCTTTATTTTGATTATGTGGATACATACAATGAAACAGAATTGACAATTTTTAATCGCTGGGGTAATTTAGTTTTTCAAGCAAGTCCATATCTCAATAATTGGTCGGGAGATGGTTTAACAGATGGCGTTTATTTTTATTTACTAAAAATCAAAGACACCAATAAAACGTATAGTAGTTTTTTCCACTTAATGCGCTAAGTATAATCATTGAATTTTATTCCCGTATTTGGTAGCTAAAAAATAAAAAGCCCACTAGTAAATATCTAATGGGCTATCTAATAAATTTTATTTATTAAGCGTCTATTTTCGCGTATTTCGCATTTTTTTCAATAAACTCTCGTCGTGGTGGAACGTCGTCTCCCATTAACATAGAGAAGATTTGATCGCACTCAGCAGCATTATCAATTGTTACTTGTCGAAGTGTTCGTTTTTCAGGATTCATGGTAGTTTCCCACAACTGCTCTGCGTTCATCTCACCTAAACCTTTATATCGCTGCACATTGACGGAAGATTCTGTTCCGCTGCCTTTTAATTCTTGAATCAAGCGATCGCGCATATCTTCATTCCAAGCATAATCTGATTTGGTTCCTTTTTTCACTTGATAAAGCGGGGGTGTAGCAATATAGATATACCCATTTTCTATCAACTCTTTCATGAAACGGAAAAAGAACGTTAGAATTAGCGTCTCGATATGCGAACCATCTACGTCGGCATCACACATGATGATAATTTTGTGGTAACGCAACTTATCAAGGTTCAACGCTTTTGAATCTTCTTCTGTTCCAATTCGAACACCAAGAGCCGTATAAATATTTTTTATCTCTTCGTTTTCAAAAATCTTATGTTGCATGGCTTTTTCCACGTTCAAGATTTTTCCACGAAGCGGCATAATTGCCTGAAAATGACGGTCTCGACCTTGTTTTGCCGTTCCACCCGCGGAATCTCCCTCGACGAAGTAGATTTCACATGCAGCAGGATCTTTTTCGGAGCAATCGGCCAATTTGCCAGGCAAACCAGAACCAGTAAGCACGTTTTTACGTTGAACCATTTCACGCGCCTTCCGAGCTGCATGACGTGCCCGAGCGGCCAAAATCACTTTCTCAACAATTAGTTTTGCTTCAGCCGGATGTTCTTCCAAATAGGAGGACAACATTTCAGAAACTGCCTGGCTAACCGGTGCGGTAACTTCTCTGTTTCCTAATTTTGTTTTTGTTTGTCCTTCAAACTGAGGTTCTTGTACTTTAACAGAAACTACTGCTGTTAATCCCTCGCGGAAGTCATCGGCATCAATTTCAATTTTTTCTCGCGCTAAGATTCCAGATTCCGTTGCGTATTTTTTCAAGGTATTTGTCAATCCACGACGGAAACCTGATAAATGAGTCCCCCCTTCATGTGTGTTGATATTATTGACGTATGCTTGAATATTCTCAGTGTACGATGTGTTATACGTCAAAGCTACTTCAACTGGCACATTTTCTCTTTCTCCTTCGAAATAAATGACATCAGAAATAAGCGCTTCTCTATTTCGATCCAAATATTGAGCAAATTCTTTCAATCCTCCCTCTGAATGGTAGGTAGTCATTGGTGATTCGCCATTTTCATCTTGATCACGAAAATCGGTGAGTGTTATGGTAATTCCTTTGTTCAAAAAGGCTAACTCACGTATACGAGCAGCGATTGTATCGAAATTATATTCAGTGAATTCAAAAATTGAACCATCTGGTTTGAACGTTACTTCAGTTCCGGTTTCATTGGACTCACCAACAACTTTCACGTCATACAATGGCTTACCTATGCTGTATTCTTGTTGAAAAATTTTCCCTTCTCTGCGAACCGTTGCTTTTAATGCAATTGAAAGTGCATTCACACAGGAAACACCAACTCCGTGAAGCCCTCCGGAAACCTTATATGTATCTTTATCAAACTTACCCCCTGCATGCAATACAGTCATAACCACCTCAAGGGCAGATTTTTTCTCTTTTGTATGCATCGCAGTTGGAATACCGCGTCCATTATCTTTTACTGTGATTGAGTTATCTTCGTTAATAAAAACATGAATTGTGTCACAATGACCCGCCAATGCTTCATCAATTGAATTGTCGACAACCTCATATACAAGGTGGTGCAACCCTTTTATTCCAGTATCCCCAATGTACATGGCTGGACGTTTCCGAACTGCCTCCAACCCTTCTAATACCTGAATATTATCTGCTGAATAATTACTTCTATCTATTTCCTCTTCGCTCATAATTTTGCTTTCTACTTATTATAAATCAATACTCGCAAAGATAAGAAACAAGGAGCGTGAAGTCAAGAAATACAAAGGTGTTTAGTACAGAATTATTAACAACATTTCAACCTTTTGAGCCTTTATTTAGACTTCGTTGTCTCTAAAAGCGGAAGGCATTAAACTCGGAATAATTTTCAGGAAAATGGGAAGTAACAGGCTGCCGCCCGGGATTAAAAATATGGCGAGTGAGGGCATAGATTTCATGATGTCCATCAATTGCATTTT
Organism: Lishizhenia tianjinensis; assembly: GCA_945863425.1. Lineage (GTDB taxonomy): Bacteria > Bacteroidota > Bacteroidia > Flavobacteriales_D > Crocinitomicaceae > UBA952. The sequence goes on along the minus strand of CAMBBW010000115.1, from coordinate 1,970 downwards.
CACTTGTTCTTTTTCCTCTTTCGTTAAGTCTCGCTGGGTTGATTTACCCAACAAAATCATCAGTTCCTTGCTTTGTTGAATTTCCAACACCAACTTGTCTTTATTGCGCAGTAGGATTTTTCCCCACCGTTTGGACAAATTAGAAAACAGAATGTCGGCCGAGGAACTTCCCAAATAGGGGATTTCACGCGTATGATCCAAAATGAATGCTGTGTTGAACGTTAAAGCTAAATCTACCTCATCCTCCGAAATAGCTAGTTCCTTCGCTAATTGAATTAAAAATAAGCGTTCTTCTTCATGAATTTCGCGGTTGCAGGAAATAATAAACGCACAAAAATAAAGGATGTAATATTTAAATTCAATCGATTCATTTACAACTAGTTGCAAATCTGGAAGAAAATTAGGGTTTTTAAACAATGACTCTAATTGATCATCTTCGTTTTCATTGAGGCGAGCGCTAGCTAAAAAATAAGCAAACAATTTTTCCTCTGATTCAGTCAGTTCTTGATCTGAATGTGCGGCACCAATAAAGCAATTCATTGATTTCTCCGTCAAAACCTGGAAGGGTCGAACCGCTGTAGTTTGAAGAAATTCCTGAAATAAAATTACGTCCAAAAAAACAAATGAATTCGTAAGGGTGCTCAACCATACTCTGGTTTCAATGAGTCTTTTGTTTAACTCCAGTCGTTCGTCAATAGCTAACTCAATGGAATGAATCACCGATTCCTTTTTAAAGAAGGATAGAAAATCAAATGAATTTTTTGGTTTAACGGTAGAATAATAATTCGCCAAATCTTCAATGAACTGATCTTTGTAAAATTTGTTCCCATTATGCTTCAGATGAACCCATAACAAGGTCTCAAAAAACAAAGATTTTAATCGATCGTGATAGGTCCAATTTTGCGTTTTTGGATCTGGATAAAACAGTTGTGAAAGCGGAATACCGAACAATAATCCCGTATTTCTACTCAAGGAAATTAAGTCTTCTGATTCTGCTAATCGATCTAAAAAAGCAATCTCCTTTTTTTCGATTAAATCGCAGTACTTTTCAATCCAGCCGGATGATCCAGGATAATACACTTTTTTACTTTAACGCATAGCGAATAGCAAATCCTCCGCCCCATGTAAAGAGTTGAGTTGCACCAATCAATTGAATAACTGGACCAGAGTCTAGCGCTATATTCAGCGGAAAATCTTGAAAGGTATAATCGAGACCAATTACGCCATTTGCGCTTAAATAAAACACATTTCCAAATCCAACCGTTGGTCCAGCACCCAAATACCAGTCTAACCCTGTTGGTTCAGGAAGTGGTTTTTGAAGTTCAAACAATCCGGATAAATACAACCCACCCCCATATCCACCAATAGAAAACTCGGCAGCAGTGCTTCTAGTAAGCATTTTTTTTGCGTTCAATCCACCTAACGATGGATATCCCCCCTTTAATCCAATGGCCATTTTATATGATTGAGCAAAGGAAAATGTTGAAATCAGCAACACCCCAAGGAATAAAATCTTTTTCATGGTATAATTTTTTTCAAAATTACAATTTACCAGCAAGTGTTACTGCTTTTTGTTTCGTAAAAAATACACCTCCATCTGTTGAAAAGACTTCAACAACGAGCACATACACACCAATACTTGCCTTTACTTGTTTGTCAGTCACACCATCCCAACTGAATGTGCCAGACGTTCCCAATAATTCATTGGTGAAAATGGTTCGAACTAATCGTCCGCGATCATCAAAAATTTGGGCTTTTCCAAGCATAGCAGGACTGTTAAGTGCGTAAGCAATTTGTAAAACATCTTCATATCCATCATTATCTGGAGAAAAAATATCCGTTGTTAAAGAAATTTCACCATTTGAAACCGCAGGACGATATTGTGAATTGATTCTACCAGGAGTTCCAAAACCAACGTCTTCAGCTGCTGAATGCCAATTAAATTCACTTGAAGATGCTCCAGAAGGATC
>CAMBBW010000114.1 GCA_945863425.1 Lishizhenia tianjinensis | reverse complement strand
TGTTATTCAATTAGGATTTTCTTTGTGTCAGAAGCCATTGAATAACCTCAGAATTATCATAGGTTTCATTCCAAATTAAATGTCCTTTATTTTCATACAAAGTCATTTTAATTCTCAATGGATTCAATTTTGTTGCCGTTTTTATTGATTGGTACATATCCGTTGTTCGAATAACGGGTACTGCTTTGTCTTTCGTTCCATGAAATGCCCAAATGGGAATTTTCGTCAAATTACTTGCTTGTAATTTATCTCCACCGCCACAAATCGGAATGGCCGCAGCAAAAAACTCTGGTCGTCTTTGTAACATTTCCCATGTACCATAGCCGCCCATAGAGAGGCCTGTTACATAAATGCGTTTATCATCCAAATTTTTTATTGCACCAACCAATGAATCAATAACATTTAAAGCCGAAGTCATTGGCCAGTGAGCTTCAGGTTTCATTATGTGGGAAGAAGCTGTCCAATCAACATCTACCCATCGTTCATTTGTTGGGCATTGAGGGGCAAAAATAACATAGTTTTTCAAGCCTTGCTTGTTAAAGGTTTTAATTAAGTTTGGTAAACCCACTTTCAAATGAGAACTATTATCCATGCCCCGCTCACCAGCACCATGCAAGAAAATTATGAGCGTTATTTTTTCAAGACTTGTGGAATCAAACGACTGAATAAGTGAAAATGGCAATCTATGTTGTCTATCTTTTGAGAAAAAAACAGATTGAATGGTATCATCTTGTTGTTCAACTATTTCCTTTTTCGTAGAATGATTGTTTTCAATTGAACGTGATTTCATAGTAGTTTCCTTTGCAGAACAAGAGTAAACCACAGTGCAAAAAACAAGAATGATAAGGGTCGAAAAGTAATTTTTCAATTGTTGTTTTTGAATTAAAAATAAGTATACAAAAATAGGACAAGTTTATCAATTATTATTCATTTGAAAAAGGTAATTTCGCAACGTAAAATCTGAATCAACCAATGAGCGACCCAATAAAACATGAATGCGGCATAGCCTTATTAAGGTTAAAAAAACCTCTTCAATTTTACCAAGATAAATATGGATCTGCCTTATATGGCATTAATAAATTGCATTTATTGATGGAAAAACAACATAATCGGGGACAAGATGGTGCCGGTGTTGCCAATATCAAATTTGACATGGATCCAGGAGATCGTTACATATCAAGAACCAGGTCGATCAATAGTAGTCCAATTCAAGATATTTTTGATCAAATTAACGGACGCTTTAAAGCAATTGCAGATGAAAATCCTGCATTGCTAAACGACGTAGATTACCTTAAAAAAAATGCTGGTTTTACCGGAGAACTTTTTTTAGGTCACCTAAGATACGGGACATTTGGTCGAAATTCCATTGAAAGTTGTCATCCTTTCCTTCGACAAAACAACTGGATTACGCGAAATTTAGTGGTTGCCGGGAACTTTAATTTAACTAATGTAGATGACCTCTTCGAAGTTTTAGTTCGACTAGGGCAACACCCCAAAGAAAAATCTGATACTGTAACAGTAATGGAAAAAATTGGACATTTCTTAGATGTTGAAAATGATGAATTATACAAAAACTATAAAGCACAAGGAATAGCAAACAAAGAAATTTTTACCAAAATTGCAGAAGAAATTGATGTCGTAAAAATCCTGAAAAAAGCCTCTCATGATTGGGATGGTGGATATGCAATGGCGGGACTATTAGGCCACGGAGACGCTTTTGTTTTAAGAGATCCAAATGGAATAAGGCCAGCATTTTGGTATGAAAACGATGAGATTTGTGTAGTTGCTTCGGAACGTCCTGTTATTCAAACAGCTTTTAATCTGAAAGCTGAGGAGATTAAGGAGCTTACACCAGGAAATGCATTAATAATTAAAAAGTCAGGTTTTGTTTCGGAAACAGAAATTAATGCTCCACGAACAAAATTAGCTTGTTCATTTGAACGTATTTATTTTTCACGTGGTTCAGATAAAGACATTTACAAGGAAAGAAAAAATCTGGGAAGATTGGTCGTTCCACAAATATTGGAATCTATTGATTTTGATTTGAAAAATAGTGTTTTTTCCTTTATACCGAATACCGCTGAAGTTTCATTTTATGGGATGATTAAAGGCTTGGAAGATCATTTAAATCAAGTGAAAATTGAAGAAATTAAAGCCCTTGGATCAAATCCGGCAGCGGCAGACATTGAACATATTTTATTACAGCGAGCTCGTATTGAAAAAATTGCGATAAAGGATGCAAAATTAAGAACCTTTATAACACAAGATGATTCGCGTGATGATTTAGTCGCTCACGTTTACGATATCACTTACGGAAGTATTAAGGAAAAACAAGATAACTTAGTAATCATTGATGATAGCATTGTTCGTGGAACAACATTAAAACAAAGTGTCCTTCGAATTTTAGATCGTTTAGGGCCTAAAAAAATTGTTGTGGTATCATCAGCTCCTCAGATTCGTTATCCGGATTGCTATGGTATTGACATGGCCAAGATGGGTGATTTTATTGCATTTGAAGCTGCTATATCTCTATTACATGAAACTGGGCAATCCGAAATAATCGAATCCGTTTATGAGCAATGCAAGGCACAGGTATCATATCCAAAAGAAGAGGTGAAGAATGTTGTTAAGGGAATTTATGCCCCCTTCAGTGATGAACAAATCTCTAAAAAAATTGCTGAATTGCTAACACCACCTGCTATTGATGCTGAAGTTGAAATTATATTCCAACGTGTAGATAATTTACATAAAGCTTGTCCGAATCATTTGGGCGATTGGTATTTTACCGGCAATTATCCAACTCCAGGCGGGAACAAGGTAGTAAATAGAGCTTTCATAAACTGGAAGGAAATGAAAAACGAGCGAGCTTATTAACGTATTTCTCCGCCAGCTAAAAAAGCTTTTTCTGGCGACATAAAACTTAACTCTCCAGATTCGTTTTCTGCCATGAGTATCATTCCTTGAGATTCTATTCCTCGTATTTTTCGGGGAGCTAAATTCAATAGAACGGCAACTGTTTTTCCAATTACTTCCTCTGGACTGTAATATTGAGCAATTCCAGAAACAATCGTACGTTGATCCAATCCCGTATCAACCGTTAATTGAAGTAATTTGTCTGCCTTTTCCACTTTCTGGGCGGAAATTATTGTTCCTAAACGTATATCCATTTTAGAGAACTCATCAAATGAAACCGTTTCCTTTTGCGGAGTACCTTGACTTAAAGTATCTGTTTGATTTAATTTATTCACTTCAAATTCCACCATGGTATCCTCTATTTTTGCAAATAATATTTCTGGAGCGTTTATGACCGATTGTGCCGAAACCAAATCACACGTTCCACCCTCTCTCCAATCAGTTAAAACAATACCGAGCATAGATTGAAGTTTCTTTGCGGTTTTTGGAAGGAAAGGAAGTAACAACAAACTCAAATTGGCAGTGATTTGCAACGATAGATTTATAACTGTTTTAACCCGTTCAGGATCATTCTTCACTACTTTCCATGGTTCTTGATCAGCCAAATATTTGTTGCCAATACGGGCTAAATTCATTACTTCAGACTGTGCTTCTCTAAACTTATACGCATAAATTAGATCGGCAATCTTACGAGGAACCGTTTCTAAATCTTGAATTAACGCTTTGTCTGCTTCATTCAAACCACCTCTTTCCGGAACTCTTCCTTCATAATATTTATGGGTAAGCACTACCGTTCTATTAACAAAATTGCCCAAAATATCAGCCAATTCATTATTTATTCTCGCTTGGTATTCTTTCCATGTAAACTCAGAATCTTTTGATTCTGGAGCAATAGATGTTAATACATACTTAAGTTCATCTTCTTTATCAGGGTAAGAAGCCAAATATTCATGCAGCCAAACAGCCCAGTTTCTTGAGGTAGAAAACTTATCTCCCTCCAAATTAAGGAATTCAGATGCAGGAACATTATCTGGTAAAATAAAATCTCCGTGGTCTTTCAGAAGAATTGGAAAAATTATAGCGTGAAAAACGATATTATCTTTACCAATAAAATGAACTAATTTTCTATCTACTGCTTGATTCTTAATCCAATATTCTCTCCAATCTTTATTATTGGCTTCAGCCCAAGCTTTAGTAGCTGAAATATAACCAATAGGGGCATCTAGCCAAACATAAAGGACTTTTCCATCAGCATTTGGTAACGGAACTTTAACACCCCAATCCAAATCTCGCGTCATTGCCCTTGGTTTTAAACCTCCATTGATCCAAGACATACATTGACCAGTTACCTGATTTCTCCATAATTTTGGATTATGGTGTACTTCTCGATCCAAAACACCATTTTGAATATACTCTTTTAACCAAGATTCATGTTTATCCATCGGTAAATACCAATGCGAAGTAGATTTTAAAACAGGACTTTTACCACTTAAGGTTGATAAAGGATTAATCAAATCAAGAGGACTTAAATCAGACCCACACTTTTCACACTGATCACCGTAAGCATTATCGTAATTACATTTGGGACATGTCCCCGTTATATAACGATCTGCCAAAAACTGATTAAAATCAATATCATAATATTGCTCTGTTGTTTCCTGAATAAACTTATTTGAATTATAAAGTTTCAGGAAAAATTCTTGTGAAGTTTTATGATGAAGCTCATCTGAGGTCCGATGAAAAACATCAAATGAAATATCAAAATCTGTAAAGGATTTTGATATAATTCTGTGATACTTATCTACGATTTCTTGTGGGGTTACTCCTTCTTTTTTTGCACGAAGTGTAATTGCAGCACCATGTTCATCACTTCCACATATAAATACAACATCGTCTCCGTTTAATCTTAAGAACCGCGTAAATATATCAGCAGGAAGATAAACACCAGCTATATGACCTAAATGTAAAGGGCCATTAGCATACGGAAGCGCTGCGGTAACTGTAAATTTTCCACCCGCCATTCAATAATATTTTTGGAATTAATCTTTAGCTTTCACCGCATAAGCGATAGAAAATGCTTGTACATCCTGAAGTTCTTTCCGGATCTTAAAAATCATACCTGAAGGAGCATTTTTATCTGCTTTAACACAAGTTACGATTGTCGCAAGGGGTGCGGATTCTTTGGTTCTGGGTGGTTTTTGATTATACTTATCTAATTTCCATCTGCCCACAACATTGGATGAGTACAAGCCATCATCTTTTGCACCCTGGAGAACATTATCCAATGATAATACATACCCCATTGACTCCCTGCTTTTGTTTCGTGGCTTACCTAAATATATAAAATCTACTTCAGATCGTTGTTTGTATGGAGTTAAATCCCTAGATTTTTGTCCGGGTGTATAATCAATTTTCACTGTTGGATCTACTTCCTTACTAGTTGTGGCAACCATAAAGAAAAACAACAGCATAAAAACGATATCAGGTAAAGAAGAAGTATTTACTGCTGGAGCACCACCTCTACCGCCTTTTCTAAATTTTGACATTACAAATTAATTTTTAGGTGCAACTTCAATTATTCTTTGAGGATATAAATGTTCAAGTAAAAAAACCTTATATCCTAGTTCCTTGTTCCCTTTTTCTTGCTCTGCTTTTCTACTCAATGCTCCATAGCCTTCATTAAACAATTTTTTTGCTTCTTCTTCCCTTAAAATAAATAAAGCTTCCTCAATTTCCGCTTGGATTTTAGCAAAAGTGCTGTAAGGTGTAGATTCTTTTACCTCAATTCGAATGTGTGCTTCACCTGATATAGTTGGAACCGGAGCACCATAGAGTTTTAGCCCATAAAAATTCTTTTCTGCTTTTGAAAAAATCTCATTCGTCATATCATACTTGGGTCCACTTGTTACCCCGGCATTTTTCAACTTATTCAATCTCTCCATGGCAGAATTAAAATCAGCCTCTGCATCTGATATATTCGTATAAAAATATAAAGGAAACTCAGAATTGTAAATTTCACCTACACGATTACGATTGAACTGATAAAATTTAATAATGTAATCAGAAATTAAATCCGGATTCTCAAATATCTTTCCACGTATAAAAAACTGTTCGTTGTTCGCTTTTATCAATAAGACATTCTTTTTCTCTAATTCAATCGGCTTATCAACTTTTATTTTTTGAGGAATAGTCCGTAAATAAGCAGTGTCCTTGTCCATTGTGGTAGTCACAAGGAAGAAAATAAGCAAGAGGAAAGCAATGTCTGCCATCGATCCCGCATTCACTTCTGGAATTTCTCGCTTAGCCATTCTTATTTTTTGAATCGGTTATAAATAGGAAGTAAAATGATTACCAAAACAGCTACAGCCAACGCAACAAAAGTTGTGTAAATACCAGCTGTTGTTGTAAGGACAACCCCGTCCGAAACCTCATTTTTCAACAATAAACTCTTACTTGTATCACTCGTTCCACCAATGTAAAAGACCATGTATACTACAAAGGAAACTAAAATCCCCATGATAGAAAGAGCAGTTTTCTTAGGTTGACTGATGAAATGAATAACAAAGAAAGCTATGATCATTGCCACGCAAGCAAAAATCACTGCAATTGTGAACAACAAAGCGAAAGACATTTCAAATCCATCTCTAAATTCTTCTACAACTTGGCTTCCCGCATTCGTATTAGGGCCATTAATGACCAAAATACAAGCTAAAACACCCACACCTGAAAGAACAAACTTTATGGTGTTTAGTAATAGCGCTGTTTTTTTAGCATCCATATTTTTTGAAATTTTAAAGAATTACTTAACTACTTTATTTTTCAAAAGGATATCAATTAATGAAATCGAAGCATTTTCCATTTCATTTACTAAATCATCAATTTTTGCTGTAATGTAGTTATAAAATACTTGTAAAAACATCGCTGAAATCAAACCAAATACAGTTGTTAAAAGGGCTACTTTAATACCATCCGCAACCGTTGTTGGTGAAACTTGTCCATCTTTAACGATTTTATCGAAGGCCTGAATCATCCCGATTACCGTACCTAAGAACCCTAACATTGGAGACAAGGCGATAAACAATTGTAACCAAGACAATCCTTTTTCCATTAATCCCATTTGAACACCTCCATAAGAAACAACTGATTTTTCAACCATGTCAATCCCTTCTTCAGAACGATCTAATCCTTGATAAAAGATAGAAGCAATTGGACCACGTGTATTTCTACATACTTCTTTTGCTGCGTCAACACCACCATTTTGCAATGCTTTTTCAACATCATTCAAAAATTTCTCTGTATTGATTGTAGAAAGATTTAAGTAAATAATTCTCTCTATTGATAGAGCAATTCCAATAATCATACAAATTAATACGGGAGTCATCCACAATGGATCTCCTTCAATATACTTTTGTTTCAATGTTTGAATAAAATCTAATTGAGGCTCTTCTCCTTCTGCTTTTTTATCCTCTTTTCCTGCTTTAGCTGCGTCAGCCACATTATTTCCAGACGCATTGTCTGATGCATTATCTGATGCCAATTCTGTTTTAGCCTCATTATCAGTATTTGATTTTGGAGTTTTCGCATACGACGAAACAGTAATTCCAAAAACTACTGCAAGAGTTAAAATCAATGATTTAGTTACGTTTTTCATACTATTAACTTTATTTTCTAACTTATTTATTTTACAAATTTACACTTTATATTTAAATTCCGA
>CAMBBW010000113.1 GCA_945863425.1 Lishizhenia tianjinensis | reverse complement strand
AAACAATTTCTGATCCTGAGTTATTGGCAGGAACTAATGGAATATCCATGTGCTTAATTTCTTGGTCTTCCGGAATTGTCATATTAAAATTAGCTGAAAAATAGGCGTATCCGTCATGCGTAACTTTCAATGCATATTCTTTATTTATTGGTAGTGACACCAAAAAATCACCCGTTTCAACATCTGCATAGGATGTAATTACCACTTTTTGAGTTTGTAAATCAATAAGCTCAAATTTACCTCCTAATGGTTTTTTTGTCTTACTATCGTATACATTACCTTCAAAATAAAGAGTTTTTGTAGGACGAATGTCTTCCGGCAATTCAAAGTAATAAATATCTAAATCGCCATAACCACCTTTACGGTTGGAAGCAAAAAAAGCGATGTCTCCTTCCGGGGAAACCATCAACGAGTTTTCATTAAAGGATGTATTTATGGGGTATCCAAGATTGCGTGGTTCGGACCAATTCCCATTTTCATCCATGCGCGAAACAAATAAATCGGTTCCTCCCATTCCTATATGCCCTTTGGATGCAAAATAAAGCGTTTTTCCATCCGGATGAATCAAAACCGATTCTTCAGCGTACGGCGAATTAATTACATCGGGTAGGCGAGAGGCTTGGCTCCATGATCCATCGTCTAGTAATTTACTTACAAAAATATCTGCATTATCGGACGCTCCTTTGTTTTTAATTTCACGAATAAAGTAAAGTGTTTTTCCATCTGCGGACAAAGAAGGCTGGGTCTCCCACAAGGATGTGTTAATGTATCCAGGAATATTCACCGGATTCAACCACCTTGATCCAACTTTCTTCGTGTAAAATAAATCACAACTTCCTTTTCCACTTCGTCCTTCTCCATAATTCACCCCTGACATATCAGAGCAGGCAATAAATATGAGTGATCTTCCATCAGGTCCAATAGTTGGTGCACCTTCGTTGTATAAGGTGTTAATGTTTTTAGGCAGCGCAATCGCTTTTTCCCATCGCTTTTCATCCTTGTTATAGTTTGAAACAAAAAAGTCTTCTTGAAAACCATGTGGCTTCGACCTTGGTTCCACTAATCTCCGAGTAAATAGAATTGTTTGACCATCAACGGTTATGGTTGGGAAGTATTCAGGGTCTTTTGTATTGATTCCTGGACCAATATTTACCGGTTTAAATTCGCGTGGATTTGCTATTGCATCTTGTGCGAATTCAGAACAGGCAATTAACCGGTTTGCTTCGCGCACATATTCGGGATTTGCTGCCCTATTTCGAATCAATCGAGTAAGATAAGTAATGGTTTTGTCATATTTCCCCATTTGAAAAAGGATATTGGACGCATAATAATAGGTCGCATCCGTTTGACTATGGTTAGGATTAATTCCAATGGCCGCCTCATAATGATCTAAGGCACTTGGGAAATTCCCTGAAAGTTCTTCAAATTCGGCAGAAAGTAAATGCGCTTCCCAAAATTTTGGATCTTTCTTCAATGCTTTGGTTAATAAATCGACTCCAGCCTGATAATCGGGCATGCCAGTCTCTGGTGAAAGCGCTTTTCCAGGAGCAGACATTGCTTTTTTGAATAGTTTAATTGCTCCCTTATTTTTGGTTGAATAATTCATTTGTGCGTTTACATATCCACACAATAGTACTAGAAACAAGAGTATACTTCTTTTCATTTTAAGGAATATTGATGTATTTATGTGTTTGTAGAGATAAACGCCAACTTGGGTTTTGTTTGATGAAATCAATTATTAGCGGAATGAGTTCTTCTCTTTTGCTCCATTCTGGCTGAAGGTATAATAGGCAGTTTTCATTCACCTTTTCAGCATGTTCTTGAGCCCAATTTAAATCTGATTTATGAAAAACTACAACTTTTAATTCATTTGCTTTTTGATAGGCTTTCGAACAAGGATTTTTGAATTTTTTTGGCGAAAAACAATACCAATCAACAGCACCCGTCAGCTCATAGACACCTGATGTTTCAATCGCACAATATATGTTTTTTTGATTCAATGCTTCGATGAGGTAAGATAAATTATACATAGCAGGTTCGCCACCAGTAATCACAACGAAATTGGCACCACTTGTTACAACTGAGTTAACCAAACTTTGAATTGTTACTAATTGCTTTGGTGATACTTCCCAACTTTCTTTAACATCGCACCAAACGCACCCAACCGTGCAGCCAGCTAAACGAATAAAAAAAGCAGGTTTTCCAACATGAAATCCTTCTCCTTGAAGGGTGTAGAAGTATTCCATTACTGGAATTTCTGATTGAATGTTAAATTTAATTTCCTTCACAAAGCAAATGTACTAGTTAAATGGAAAAGTGTGTTTGGTTTCATGCGGAATTCTATACAAAGTAAAATTCGCTTTCATTTTCAGAAATGTATGTCAGCGTATCGGTAATTTCTGTCAAATCCATTGAGGTTACCAATTTACTTTTCAATTCTTTAAAATGAGCAATTCCTTTAAAATAATTGGTGTAATGCCTTTTCATTTCAACAATTCCAAGTGTGGTTCCTTTCCACTGTATGCTCATCATTAAATGTTCCTTTGCTGCTTCAACTCTTTCTTTAATTCCTGGAGGAGCCAAATAAGTACCAGTTGCCATAAAATGTTTCACTTCATTAAAAATCCAAGGATTACCGATACTAGCTCTTCCAATCATAATGCCATCTACGCCATACTTATTTTTGTACTCCAGCGCTTTTTCAGGAGAATCTATATCACCGTTACCAAATATCGGGATTCGCATTCTTGGGTTGTTCTTTACCTCACCAATAAGCGTCCAATCTGCGTCTCCTTTATACAATTGTACACGTGTTCGACCATGAATAGAAATAGCCTCGACCCCCACATCTTGCAATTTTTCCGATGTACTCACAACAAATTTAGACTCATTATCCCATCCTAGACGAGTTTTTATTGTGACAGGTAAATTGGTTTCTTTCACAATGGCATCCGTCATCTGAATCAACTTCGGAATATTTTGTAACATTCCGGCGCCAGCACCTTTACACGTAACTTTCTTTACTGGACATCCAAAATTAATATCAATAATATCTGGATTAGTTTTTTCAATAATACGTGTTGCTTCTCGCATGCTTTCGATATCGTAACCAAAAATCTGGATTCCTACCGGACGTTCATATTCATATATATCAAGTTTCTGAACACTTTTTGCAGCATCTCGAATTAGTCCTTCAGAAGAAATAAATTCTGTATACATCAAATCAGCTCCGTGTTTTTTGCAAAGTGCCCGAAAAGGAGGGTCACTTACATCCTCCATTGGAGCGAGCAACAACGGGAATTCTCCCAGTTCAATATCTCTGATTTTTACCACAATAACAAAGATATTCTTTTTCAAGCAATCAGTGAGAAAAAACGATGGATTGTTGGGTGTTCAACTGAAAAAATGAAAATAATTTGTACCAATGAACAAAAATGAAAAAACTATTTGGTTACCTTTACTTAGAAATTAAAATCACTTGTTATGCTTGCACCTTTTAACCTCCAAAAATGGATTGATGAAAATAGAGATATGTTAAAACCACCGGTTGGTAATAAAAATCTATACATGGAGGCGGGTGATTTTATTGTAATGGTAGTTGGTGGTCCAAATGCTCGAAAAGATTATCATTTTAACGAAAGTGAAGAGTTGTTTTATCAACTAGAAGGAGATATTACTGTTCGAATTCAAGAGGATGGTAAAGCCCGAGATATTCTTGTCAAGGAAGGTGAAATGTTTCTTTTGCCGGGGAACACCCCTCATTCGCCAATGCGAGGAGCTAATACAGTTGGCCTTGTTATTGAGAAAGTGAGAAAAGGAACGGATTTGGTTGATGGCTTAATGTGGTTTTGCGAAAAGTGCAACCATTCGCTGCAATCGTATAGATTTCCCCTTGAAAATATTGAAAAAGACTTCTTACCAAGGTTTAAAGAGTTTTATACATCTTTGGAAATGCGTACATGTAACAATTGCGGCCATGTAATGGAAGCTGATGAGCGATTCATTTAGTATGCCGGAACCAACCAATTCTTCAAAAGAAAAAAAAGTATCTTCCTTTGCTCGATTTTCTTCCTTGGGTATTCAAATGGGCGTTATAATTGCTTTTTTTACGTGGCTAGGAACTTTTATGGATGCTTATTTTAATCTGAAAACTCCATGGTGGACAATTACCTTGTCTTTATTTGGAGTTATGGCATCTCTTTATTTAGTGATTAAGGAAGTGATTCGAATGGGGGAAAAGAATGACTAAATTACATTTCACCATAAAATACTTGGTTTTCACCGGTATAATTCTTTTCGCGGTTTTCGCTGCCAATTATTTTGAGTGGTTAACATTGGGAAATAGGCAATTTCTATTTCTTGGAACCGGGTTTTTATCTGTAAGTATCTTTTCATTAGTAATAATTCTACCGGCAATAGGCAAGAAAAGTGATGCTTTTGTATTTCATTTTCTACTGTTAACAGTGGGGCAATTGTTATTTATGCTTTCCTATATTTTATTTGAAATTTACACGTTTGAAAATCAAAATATAGTATTGGTTATTAGTCAGTTGACTCTTTTTATGCTGTTACTCATTTTTCAAACAAGTGTATTGTTTCGTTTTAGCCGAAATCAGGCTTAACTTCACTTTTCTACGTACAACTACTTAGGTCAATACGGGAACTACGTAGTGAATAGTATGTAGGTTTAAGTAATTTACTAAGCGAATCATTTTTTTTTGTTGGTTATCGATCGAACTGAACAATCTTTGTCTCAGAAAACAACACGAAAAAAAATATATTATGAAATCAATCGCCCAGTCCACCGTAAAATTCGCTTTAGTAGTGATGATGTTAGCTTCGGCTTCTTTTACTTTCGCTCACAACGAAGATCCGAAAGATCCAAAAAAAGTATCGGTTGTAGTTAATGAAATGAAACCAGGTTTCGCTACTTTGACTTGGTCTGATTATGCCATCACGACGATTCAAATTAATTCAACGAACGGACAAGTGATGCCAGCGATTCCAGTAATGGATGCTACATCGCTTCATTTGAATGGATTGATTAATGGAACATATGAGATATCATTCATGTCCGGTGAAACAGTTATTGCCATAGAAACATTAGTAGTAAATAAGTAATAAATTATAAGTAAAACAATTTTAAGGTTTAGTTTAGTTAGTTATCCAAGTAGAAGTCCTGTTACAAAAGAGTAACGGGACTTTTAATTTTGGGGTAAATTAAAAATTCTTGAAGTTAGATTAGAAAAGCAATGATTTAACAAAATCTATCCAGATTATGGTTGGATTTTACTGGTGCAATTGCTAATCAAACAACTGAATTTAAAATTGATAAAAATCCGAAATATAAAAACATCAATTTATGTTGCCTATCAACTTCATTTATTGGTGCTCATAGCTTGCAAAAGGTTATTTTATTATATTTATACCCGAAACGAAGTGGAGAATAAGTTTAATTCCTCCTCTCATCCTGCCGAAGGATAAGTGCTTGTGTTCATATGAAAATCTCTAGTCTTGCTGAAGAGATAGATAGAGTATGATAATTTGAATTACGGTCTTCGTGTTTAAAGAAGAGTTTAATTTTTTCAATGGATACTGAGCCAAAAAAAAGAATTGTAAAAAAGTCACGTAAGCGGTTTTGGATCCGTTTAACTATTTTTTTATTGCTGTTTCCAGTCTTCTTGTTTTCACTATTGATTGGGGTGGTTTATTTCAAACAGGACCAATTAGTTCAAGAATTATTATCCCAAGCAAATGAGGACTTTGAAGGTAGCATCAAGATTAGAAATAGTCATATTGAGCCATTTGCTTCTTTTCCATATATATCAATTGATTTTGAAGACTTTCATGTTTATGAAGGAAAAAAACATATCAAAGAGGATGAAATAGTTCACATCAATCATTGTTTTGTTGATTTTAATATATGGGATATTCTGCGGGCAGATTACAAAATAAAAGGCGTAAAACTAAGCGATGGTTCTCTACGTTTGATACAACACAAAGATGGATCATTTAATATTTCCAATGCCTTAAAGAGTAAGAAACCTAAAGAAGAGGTTCAAAACGACTTTAAAATCGATTTAAAATCAATCTCAATGGTTAATTTGGACATTATAAAAATTAACGAGGAAAACAACATTCTTGTTGATGCATTTGTAAATAATGCCCAAACCAAAGTTAAAAGTAGTAACGATCATTTTTATTTAGATTTAGATGCTAAGTTTAAATTAACGATTGTAAAGTCTGGCGATACCACATTTGTAAAAAACAAATATTTTGAAGTTGTTACTGAACTAGATGTTAATGATTTAACAAAGACATTAACGGTTCAACCTACCATGGTGAAGTTTGAAAATTCTAGCTTTGGTTTCAGTGGTAAGGTTGGTTTGGAAAAAAATGTTCCCATTGATCTGCATTTTAACGGAGAAAAACCCAATTTTGATTTAATTATTGCCATTGCTCCGGATGAAATCGCAGAAACGTTTCGTCAATTTGACAATCAAGGAAAAGTCTATTTCAAGGCTGATATTAAAGGTGAATCAGCGAATGGGAAAATGCCCGAAATAAAAGCTACATTTGGTTGTGAAAACGCATTTTTTAATAATATTCAAACAAAGAAAAAATTAGATAAAATAGGCTTTAAAGGGAGCTTCTCGAATGGAAAAAACCGCGATTTAAGCACCATGAAACTAGAAATTAATCAGTTTAGTGCTCGTCCTGAAGCGGGTGTTTTCTCAGGTAAAATTTCAATTGAAAACTTTGAATCTCCAGATATAAATCTTCAATTAGTCTCGGATTTTGACCTTGATTTCATTGCGAAATTTGTAAATGCCCGAGAACTAACTGGGCTAGCAGGAAAAGTGAAGTTAACAATGAATTTTCATGACATTATTGACTTAAAACAACCGGAAAAAGCAGTTGAGAAGCTTAATGAGTCATACTTCACCCAACTAGAAATTGAAAACTTGAGGTTTGAAAGTCCAAATCTCCCTGCCCCAATTAGAGACGTAGACATGAAAGCAACCTTGAAAGGACATGCTGCCACCATTGAATATTTTAACACACAAGTTGGAAATACGGATTTACATATAATCGGCAGTGTTAGTGATTTACCAGCAATTGTGCATCATACAAATATCCCTGTTACATGTGATTTAGACATTTCCGCCCACAATATTGATGTTCATGAATTAACGCGTTCAAAAAATTCAGTAGGTTTCGATGAGCAAATTAATAATTTGAGATTGAACTTAAGCTTTACGAGCTCTGCAAAGAAAATTCTAGAATCAAAAAATCTACCCGAAGGAGAGTTTTTCATAAAGAATTTTTACGCTAAATTAAAACATTATCCTCACCTTTTTCATGACTTCCATGCAGACGTAATTATTTCTGAAAAAGACTTCAATGTTATTGATTTTCGGGGTTTTTTAGATCAGTCAGATTTTCACTTTAATGGATTTTTAAGGAATTATGACTTATGGCTTGAAAACGAAAAAAATGGTGAAACCTATGTAGAGTTTGATCTTGATTCCAAAAAAATTAAACTGGAGAATTTATTTGTCTATGGTGGAGAAAATTACGTTCCTGAAGACTATCGACATGAAGAAATTGAAAATTTAAAGTTTCACGGTAGAACTCACCTTCATTTTAATAAAAGTGTATTCAACTATTCTGATTTTGAACTTTCGAACTTCAGTGGGAA
>CAMBBW010000112.1 GCA_945863425.1 Lishizhenia tianjinensis | reverse complement strand
TCTGAACAAGTTGGATCATTGCGTATGTTAATTGCGGCATTAGTTCTTTTGCCAATTTCCTTTACCAAATTAAAAATAATTAGTGCTAAGAATATCATTCCCTTAGCCATTGTAGGGTTTTGCGGAAATTTCATTCCTGCGTTCTTATTCACCTATGCGGAAACTGGAATATCTTCAGGACTAGCTGGAATGCTAAATAGCTTCACTCCAATTTTCACCATCATTATTGGGTTTTTCGTATTCAAAACGAAATTGACAAACAAACAACTGATCGGAACATTTATCGGAACCATTGGAATTGTTGCATTAGTTTTGAGCGGTAAAAACGCTTCATTAAATGGAGACTGGGAACATATCTTAGCAATTGTATTAGCAACGCTTTTGTATGCGATTAGCCTAAATACCATAAAACACAAATTGTCTGATTTCAGTTCATACGAAATCACATCCTTAGCCTTTTTTATACTTTTACCGTTTGCGATTAGTGGTTTTTTTATAACGGATACACTCCATACTTTTCAAACGAATCCGTTAGCATCCACAGGAATTTTCTACATTTTCATTTTGTCCGTGGTCGGGACGGCATTGGCAGTACTAGTTTTCAATCGTATCATAGCCTTTTCTTCCACTTTATTCGCAAGTTCAGTAACCTATTTCATCCCTATTGTAGCAGTTGTAATCGGGTTTGCGTTTGGTGAAC
Source organism: Lishizhenia tianjinensis (assembly GCA_945863425.1). GTDB lineage: Bacteria > Bacteroidota > Bacteroidia > Flavobacteriales_D > Crocinitomicaceae > UBA952. The sequence continues at coordinate 7,182 of CAMBBW010000112.1, read as the reverse complement.
GATTAACTGTTTGGCAAATAGTCTCCATGTTTGTTGTTCTATTTGGAGTGATTACAGCCAATGTTTCCCTGAAGCGGAAGAAAGAATCAAAGGGTTAGTCAAGGGGCTGGCCTGAACGAAATAAAACTATCCAACAAATGGAAAATTAAAATGACAAAATTAATTTCAATACGAGAATACGAGGCGAAGGACAAAAATGAAGTTATAAACTTAATAAGGTTAAATACACCTGAATATTTTGCGGTTGAGGAGGAAGATTACTTAATCAAATATTTGGAAACGGAAATAGAACTTTATTATGTTTTACTAAATGACCAAAAAATTGTGGGATGTGGTGGGATTAACTTTATGGACAATAATACTATAGGGAAAATTAGTTGGGACATATTTCACCCGGACTTTCAAGGAAAATCTTTGGGCACGAAACTATTGAAGCATCGCATAGAAAAACTAAATTCTATAAACGGAATACAGAAAATTATTGTTAGAACTTCGCAAGTAGCGTATAAATTTTACCTGAAACAAGGCTTTGAACTACTTGAAGTTAAGAAGAACTATTGGGCGGAAGGGTTTGATATGTACAATATGATATATAGGAAATAATTAGAAAACTAGTGACGAGAAAAGCTCGACCACTTGCAGCTAGATGTAAAAAGCCGATACTTTCTTACTTGAATAATAGTAATCTGTTAAATTCGAGTTTTTTGTATCTAAATAAAGATAGTCCTATTATTCCTCACTAGCGCACAGTGTCAAAATGGCAAAATGAGAACATCATTTTAACAAAATAAATCAAACATATTTCATAATTTCATTTACATTTGAATTGTGATTCGGTCTACACTACTTATTTTTTTCATTTCACTTCTATTTGTTGGCACAATTGGAGTTCCTGTCTTTACGCATTCTTGTCAAAAGGAAGGTCAATTCACTTCTTATTTTCTGCCACTAAATGATCATTGTGAAAAAGAAGAAATTTCGGACCTACCTCCTTGTTGTAAAAAAGAGAAAGAAGAAAAGGATAAGAAAGATTGCTGTAACGATGAAACCGAAGTTTTTAAACTAAAAGTTGATTATGTCTCTTTTAGGAATGACTTCTCGTTTCAATCATTTGTAATTCCCGAAAATCGATCTTTTTCCTTTGATAAAAAAGTAGTTCCTTCTGAGAAGCAAACCCTTCAATCCAGCAATTCCGTTCCACCTCCAAAACTTTGCGGAAGAGAAATCTTATTAAAAAAACAAGTACTCATAATTTGATTGTAGTGAACCCATTTCTAGTTATCTAGTTTGTTTCACGAAATCAACATTTTATGAATTTTTTATGTAAAACATTAGTTTTAGGTTTTTTACTACTTCTAACTATTCAAAACTCTTTTGGTCAACTACACGGATTGATTCAAGGAGAAGATGAAAACGAAAAAAAACCAATTTACAATGCAAAAATAAGGCTGAAAAACGCCAAAACAGGAACGCTATCTAAGGAAGATGGAACGTTCGAGCTAAGTTTGCCCAAAGCGCTTCCGGATACCTTGATTTTTTCAGCCAATGGTTTTTACAACGATACAATCATTGTTTATAAATCAGATCGGTTTGCGGGTATCTCAGTTACACTTTATTCCATGCGAGCTTTGCCGGAATTTATTATTTCTTCACGAAGAACATCAAGTAGTATTTCCAAAATGAAAACCTTGCATGTGGAAGAATTAACTACTGCCGAATTACGCAAAGCAGCCTGTTGCAACCTTTCTGAATCTTTTCAAACCAATGCTTCAGTAGACGTAAATATCACAGATGCTGTATCCGGAGCAAAAAAAATTCAAATGATGGGACTAGATGGAGTTTACACGCAGATACAAATGGAGAATATTCCGTATTTACGAGGCTTGGAGAGCTCATTCGGTTTGCAATCCATTTCCGGAACTTGGATAGAATCCATTCAAATCACAAAAGGAACAGGGAATGTGGTGAACGGCTACGAATCCATGGCTGGATTGGTTAATCTTGAAATTAAAAAGCCGTTAGAAATGGAAAAAGTCTATCTGAATGCTTACCAAAATATTTTCGGGAGATCAGAGCTCAATGCCAATGCAGGATATAAACTTTCCAAAAAATGGAGCACGGGATGGTTAGCTCATGCCTCTTCGGTATATGGACACATTGATCACAACACGGATAATTTCAAAGATTTGCCAACCGGTGATAATATTGCTTTCATGAATCGATGGGCTTATCAAGGCACTAAAATGGAGGCTCAATTTGGGTTCAATGCATACCAAGATCGAAAAGTGGGAGGTCAAATCGGTTTTGTGCGAGGAATGCAACTGGAACCCAATCCTCAAGACTTAAAATATGGTGTCTTGCTTAATTCTAAACACATTGATGCCTTTCTAAAAACAGGTTTTTTCGGCAAGCGAACGAATCAATCCTTGGGAATTGTTTACAATGTAAAGTATCAAGAAATTGATGGTTCTTTTGGTATTCGAAATTTTTCAGGAGTTGAAAAAAGAGGATATATTAATGTGATTTACGATGATTACATCGGAACATTGGATCATAAGATAAAAACTGGAGCAAGCTTGGTATTATTAGATATTAGTCAATCCGCTGAAATGTTGATGCAGAATAGAAAAGAAATTGTTCCTGGTATTTTCACCGAATACACCTACACAAATTCAAGATTATCAAATGTTCTCGGTGCACGATATGATTACCACTCACTTTATGGCAGTCAATTTTCACCAAGATTGCATTCTAAATATATTGCTCACGAAAAAACAGATTTACGATTCACAGCCGGTAAAGGTTGGAGAGTTCCTAATTACATCATCGACAATGTTTCGTTGCTGGCTAATTCCAAACAATGGATTTCACCTAATGAAATAAAACCGGAAATTTCGTGGAACGTTGGTGGTTCGGTTGTTCAAGAATTCAAATTATTCAATCAAAAGGGAAGTTTAACGGTAGATTTGTACCGAACATGGTTTGAAAATCAACTAATTGTTGATAGAGACGAGTCCGTAAATGCCATTGTATTTACCAATTTAGAAAATGGCTCTTTTTCAAACAGCTTTCAATCTGAACTCAGTGTTTCACCGCTAAAAAATTTCGATATTCGAGTAGCATACAAATACTTGGATGTTAAGGCGCAATATGGTGGACAAATGCGTCAACAAGTAATGATTCCCAAACATCGAGGTTTTGTAAACCTTGCCTTTTTCAGCAGAAATAAGCGTTGGGAATATGATTTAACCTGTACTGTTTATGGTATTTCGCGTTTACCCGTGCAGGACGACCCGAATAATCCAAGCAATCAATTATTTGATCAAACAAGCGAAGTATATCCAATGCTCAACGGGCAAATCACACATATATTAAAACAATGGGATTTTTATATTGGTGGAGAAAATTTGAGTAATTTTAAACAGAAGAATCCAATCATTGATGCACAAAATCCATTTGGTTCGAAATTTGACGCTACAACTATTTGGGGACCAATAATGGGAATTAATGTATATGCAGGATTGAGGTATTCAATCAAACAGAAAAAATAAAGTTGAAATAAAATTTTAATTATGAAAAAGTATCTTTTATCGCTTGTGATTTTCTTTATTTACGGAATTTCATTTGGCCAAAAAGCAGAAACAAGCGTAATTCAGACTTCTGCTCAATGCAACGATTGCAAGGAACGAATTGAAGGTAAATTAAACTACACAAAAGGGATTAAGTTCGCTGAATTGGATATGGAGACCAAAAAAGTAACTGTTAAGTATTCGGTAATGAAAATTTCACTTCAAAAAATCAAAGAAACGATTGCCGCCATTGGTTACGACGCAGATGAAGTAAAAGCGAAACAAGAAGATGTTTTAAAACTACCCAAATGTTGTCAGCCCAACGGGATGGAAAATCATAAGGATTAGAGTGTGCTTGGATTTATTTTGATTCGGTAAACATTTTATAAATCATACCATCTGACAACCCAATTTTCGGAACTGAAATTTTATTGTTTTCTAACTTTTGCATCAAGAATAAATAAATTTCAAGAGCAGGAACAATTACGTCAGCTCGATCAGGTTTTAAATGAAACTTATCCATGCGCTCTTCAACAGATAATTTCCGAATGGAATCGTACAGTGATTTCATTTTTTTTAGTTCAACAGGCTGATTGTCTTTCAATCCAATGATCTTGTGAATTTTATTAATATTTCCACCCGTTCCGAAAAGTTGATGAGGAATTGATTTATCCATATTTTGCTCAAGCCATTGACCCATTTCTTGCCAGACTTCTTCAGCCACTTTATTTTTTAGGATACGAATTGTTCCTATTTCAAATGATTGAGAGGCTATTTTTTGTCCTGATTCAAAAATACTAATCTCCGTGCTACCGCCTCCAACATCAACTACAATAAATGGATTTAACTTATCAAAATCGAGTAATAAAAATGTTCCAAAAATTAGATCCGCTTCCTCTTGACCTGAAATGACCTCAATTTCAACATCCGTTTTATTTTTGATTTTCTGAATTATTTTATCTGCATTTTTTGATTCGCGCATGGCAGATGTTGCGACTGCTCGTAGTTTTCCGACATTAAAAATACCTGCAATTAATTTGAAGGATTTTATGGTGTCTAGGGTATTCTTATACTTTTCCTTTGAGATTTTTCCCATTTCAAAAACATCATCCCCTAATCGCAATGGCACCCTAGTATAGGAGATTTTCTTCACATAAAAATGATTGCCTTCTTGGCATACCTCACCCACCAAAAGCCGAGCAGCATTTGTTCCAATATCGATAGCTCCAAATTTCATTCTTTACAATAATTGATTCGCTAAGTTAGCTAATTCTGACCGTTCTCCCTTTTCCAACATTACATGACAAAATAAATCTTGTCCAGATAATCGATCAACAAGATACGCTAAACCATTTGAATTCTCATCCAAATAAGGTGTGTCAATTTGCTGTACATCACCCGTAAAAATGATTTTGGTGTTTTCACCGGCCCTTGTGATAATAGTTTTCACTTCATGCGGAGTCAAATTTTGGGCTTCGTCAACAATGAACAAAATATTCGATAGACTTCGTCCGCGAATAAAAGCTAGAGGAGTAATTATAATTGACCCCGATTGTTCCATGTCAGTTATTACCTTCAATTTCTTTTCATTGGGGCCAAATTGTGCTTTTATAAATTTTAAGTTATCCCACAATGGCTCCATGTAAGGCCCGATTTTATCATTCGCATCGCCAGGTAAAAAACCTATATCTTTATTGGATAATGGAACAATTGGTCGTGCCAAAATGATCTGATTGAAATTTTTCATTTGTTCCAATGAAGCTGCTAGCGCTAGCAACGTTTTTCCTGTTCCAGCAACACCTTGTAGTGCAACCAATTTAATTTTTGGATCCAACAGGGCATGAAAAGCAAATGCCTGTTCTGCATTTTTGGGTTTAATTCCATAAACATACTCTTTTTCTATGCGAACAATTTCATCCATAGATTGGTCATAAAAACACAAACAAGAATTTTTTCCATTTTTCAAAATGTAATAGGAATTGGTTTTCTTTCTATTACCTAATATACCATTTTCAAGAATAGCCCCTTTTAAAAAAACTTCACGGATGACTTCAGCATCTACGTGATCAATTGTTTGGGCACTTGTGGAAATGATTTCCTTCAGATTCACTTTACCAGTTTGATAATCTTCAGCAATTACGCCAATTGCTTTTGCTTTAATTCTTAAATTGATGTCTTTTGTAACTAAAACAACCTTTTTTTTAGGCTCTTGTTCCTGCAATACTAATGCAGCATTTATGATTTTATGATCATTTTTTTGTGACGAATAAATATGTTCAGCATTCAGATTTTCAGGATGATAATCCATCACGATTTTAAACTTACCCTTTTTCAATCCCAAACTGATCCATTCTTGAAGAAGATTGGTTGTTGATAATTTATCAATAAATCGAATAACCTCACGTGCAGAGAAATTTTTCGTGTCATTCCCCAATTTAAACTTATCTAATTCTTCCAATACCGTTATCGGAATTGCAACATAATTCTCCTCAAAATTTGTAATGGATTCATGGTCATGAAGTAATACTGACGTGTCTAAAACGAAGATCTTTTTTTGATTTGCCATAGCATGTAATTAATGTTTTGGTAAAGTTAAAAAAAGATTAACCGTTGCATTTAGCAATTACAATTTTTCATATTAATGTTTTATAAACCTAATTAACAATGAGTTTATTTAATGTAAATATATCTTTCATAATAAACAAACATTTGAGTAATACGCTATGAGTTGCTTTGTATCCAAATAATATAACATGAAAAATTTTCTTTTCTTACTGATTACGTTTGGTATAACACTTGTTGGTTTTACTCAAAGCACGGTTGCCCTTTGGAATTATAACACGATTACAGGAGCACCAGCGTCTCCCGCTGCGGATATTGGAACAGGGAGTTCACAAGTTATTGGTTCAATGGTTGTTGCAAATGCAGCCACAGGAATGGACCCAGTAATCAATAATGGTTGCGGTTCTCAAAATGGATTGAACCCTGGGGCGTGGGCATTTACTGCTACACCCGGACTAACCAATGAAAGCAGCGGTGTGCAATACAATGCATCAACTGTTGGAATACAAAACATTCTTTTTACGTGGGATCAACGTTGGTCTAATTCGGCAGCGAATACCATTCGTTTGCAGTACACCTTAGATGGTACAACATGGACAAATTTTACTATGACAACAGCAAATACAACCTTTTGTAATGGGTCTATTGACAACGGTCGTTTTCAAAACAATGGTGTAGGTGATCAGTACAGAAGAATTAAAGCGGATTTCTCTGCAATAACTGGTGCAAATAACAATGCAAATTTTGGAGTTCGAATTCTAGCTGCAAATTACCAGACTACCACTGAGTTTAGACAAACTTCAAATCCTGCCTTGATAGCTACAGGAGGAACTTGGAGATTTGATAATGTTTCTATTCAAGGTGGAGCCAATGTTTCGATAGCTGCAGCAAGTAATTTTGCTCAGTACAATGAAAGTATTGGTTCAATAAATGTCCCTATTACTGTATCTAATGCTAATTCAGCCCCTATTAACCTTACTTTCAGTCTTTCTGTTTATTCAGACGCTACAGATAATGTGGATTACACGTGGACAAATACATTGACAATTCC
>CAMBBW010000111.1 GCA_945863425.1 Lishizhenia tianjinensis | reverse complement strand
AGTTAATGCGGTAACTCCGGTGTGTGTATAGGTTGTAATTTCTTTTTTATAGTCAAAATCATCGGAATCGTATTTGATCCACAAAGGATAGGATACTGGATCTTTGAAAAAATTTATTGTGTTTACTTTTTTTGCTAAAAACCGTTGATTTACTGAGTCTAATGTTGTGATTACTAACTCTTTTTTACTTTTAAAATTGAACTTCCCCAACTGAATTGATTTTGGTTCTTTGCTCAATTTTAATTTTTCCCGGAGTGATTTAGAAATGTCATTTGTACAAGAAATTGAACCGTTTTCCAATTTAATTTTGAGGCTATCGAGACTAATATCTTCACTTAAATTGAGGAAGGATCCCATTACTATCAAGGGAATGCTGTCGTTCACTAAATTCTTTAAATTCTTGTTTGCCTTGTCGGTAGTCTCTTTTTTATTCGAAATTGAAATGAATGCTGTAATTCCAATAGCAACAGAAATTCCTAAAACTAGGAAAATAATTTTCTTCATAAATTCACGTTAATAGAACGAATTACGAAAAAATCAAATTAATGTTTCTCCCAAATTTGAACCAATTCAATCATCGTATCAACTGCTTTTTGCATATCTTGAACTGAAACAAATTCATGTTTGGAATGAATAGCCATTTCACCTGTAAATAGGTTAGGGCAGGGTAGACCAATAAAAGATAATCGAGATCCATCTGTTCCACCACGAATAATCATTTTTTTTGCTTCAATTCCGGCTTTTTCAATCGCTTGAACGGCATATTCATTTACAAAAGGAACAGTGTCCAAAATTTCTTTCATATTTCGGTATTGTTCACTCGTTTGGTGTTCAACCGATGATCCAGGGAATGAATTCACAGCAGAATTTGCCAATTCAATTAATCGATTTTCATATTCACCTAATTTAGTTGTTTGATGATCTCGAATAATAAACGAAACTGTTGCTGATTCTAGACCACCAGAAATTGAGGTTGGATGAACAAATCCTTCGCGATCCTTTGTTGTTTCAGGCGACCAACTATCTTTTGGTAAGGAATCTACAAAATGTGAAGCGACTTTTATTGCATGAACCATTTTTCCTTTTGCATAGCCTGGATGAGCGCTAACTCCGTGAAAAGTAAATGTCATGGCATCTGCAGAAAATGTTTCATCTTCTATGGATCCAAGTGGCCCACCATCTAACGTATATCCATAATCTGCATCAAGTTTTTTCATATCTATTTTATCCACTCCGCGACCAATTTCTTCATCAGGGGTGAATAAAATTCTTATTTTTCCATGCTGTATTTGTGGGTTTTGCATCATAAACTGAGCGAAATCCATGATAATGGTAACTCCAGCTTTATCATCTCCACCTAATAGGGTTTTGCCGCTTGCTGTTATGATATCGTCTCCAAATTTCGATGCTAAATAAGGATGTTTTTCGGTTGTAATTATTTGGGTAGGATCATCTGGTAAAACAATTGGTTGTCCTTGATAATTTTCATGAACGATTGGTTTCACATCTTTTCCACTGCAATCCGGAGCAGTGTCTACGTGTGAACAAAAACAAATAGTTGGAATATTTTCCCGTGAGGAAGTGGCAGGTATGGTTGCATAAACATAACCCCATTCATCCATTTCAGCATCTTGAATGCCTAATGCAGTAAGTTCTTCCACTAATAATTTAGAAAGGTCTTTTTGCTTAAAGCTGGAAGGAGTGGTTTCAGAATTAGGGTCTGCTTCTGTATCGATTTGAACGTATCGAATGAGTCGATCTTTCACTGAGTAATCGTAATTTGTATGTTTCATATTATCCGTGTATAGTTTCTGTTTTTCCGTATTGTTCCATTAACGTAGCTTCAAATTCAAGGAACTTTTGCCAACGCAATTCGACATTGATTTTTCCTCCATATTTCTTTGCGAAACCAATGAATGTAGTGTAGTGTCGGGCTTCACTTTCCATTAAGTCTCGATAGAATTTCTTTAAATCTTCATCTTTTAATTCCTCAGAAAGTATTTTAAAACGTTCACAACTTCTTGCTTCAATCATAGCTGCAAAAAGCATTTGATCCACAAAATACCCTTCCTTTGAGCCGTGTGCACTGCGTTTAAGATAAAGTGCTAAATCGTTTACATATGGATCTTTACGTTCAAAAGTTAATGTTAGACCTCTATCTAAAAGTTTTTGATGAACCATATCGAAATGCATCATTTCCTCTTGACAAATTTCGGTCATTGCCTGAACCAAATCCACATAAAAGGGATATTGTACAATCATTGAAATGGCATTACTTGCAGCTTTTTGTTCACAGAAAGCATGGTCAATCAAAATTTCATGCAGATTACGCTCAACGATGTTTACCCAGCGAGGGTCAGTTGCCATTTTTAATCCTAACATGCGTTATCGTTTAAATTGTACTGACAAGGAGGACCAAGAAACTTGATTTTGTTCGCCTGTAATCATGTTTTTTAAGAGTACACTTTCATTCTCTAATTCACTTTCACCCAATAATGCAACGAATTGAGCATGTGTATCATTGGCATATTTCATTTGTTTTTGAATTTTTGCCGATTCAGGAAAGAGTTCTGCAGATATTCCTTTTTTTCGCAATTGATGAACCAATTTATAGGCGGCTGAAGCTTCATTTTTACCAAAATTGATAAACATTACCTCAATTCCTTTCTCTAAATCAGTAGGAAAAAGATTCAAGGTTGTTAGAATGTCGTAAATACGATCAGCACCAAAAGAGATTCCAACACCAGATAATCCTTTCATGCCAAATAATCCAGTTAAATCATCATAGCGTCCACCACCACAAATACTACCCATTTGTACATCGTGTGCTGTTACTTCAAAGATTGCACCGGTGTAATAATTTAATCCACGAGCAAGTGTTACGTCAAGTTCAATTATTCCTTTTGAAAGGCCAATTTCGTTCACTGAGTGAAATATTGTTTCAATTTCTTCAATGCCTTTTAATCCAATCTCACTCGTCGATAGGTAATTTCTTAAAAAACTGATTTTAAATTCATTATCCCCTTTTAATTGAAATAAAGGTTTAATTAATTCGATGCTTTTTTCTGCGATATTTCGATTTCTTAATTCCTCCAAAACACCTTCTTCGCCAATTTTATCGAGTTTATCAATTGCAACAGTAATTTCAACTAATTTTTCAGATTCACCACAAACTTCTGCAATTCCAGAAAGTATTTTCCGATTATTTACGTGAATGGTAAAACCAGGAAGGTTGAAAGAACTAAGGACTTCGTCGAAAATGAAGATTAAATCGGTTTCATGAAGTAACGAATCGCTTCCTACAACATCTGCATCACACTGAAAAAATTCTTGATAACGTCCATGCTGTGGACGATCGGCGCGCCAAACTGGTTGAATTTGATACCGCTTAAAGGGAAAGGACAATTCATGTTGATGCTGAACTACAAAACGAGCAAAGGGTACTGTTAAATCATAGCGCAATGCTTTTTCAGCCAACGAATTAGCGAATTTAGGAAGGTTATCAGCTGCTAAAGCTTCTAAATCAGCTTTACGAACCTTTTCACCACTGTTCAATATTCGAAAAATCAAACGATCTCCCTCGTCACCATATTTACCTAATAGCGTTGAAGATAATTCAAATGATGGAGTTTCAATAGGAGCAAAGCCATATTTTTGAAAAACGCTTTTCATGGTTGAAAATAAATAGTTTCTCTTGGCAACATCAGCCGGTAAAAAATCCCGTGTTCCTTTCGGTATGGAGGGTTTTTGAGCCATATCTTTTAATTTGATAAATTAGTTTCTAACGAATGAATGATACCATCGGCCAATCCTATTTTCGGTACGAATATCTCGGTGCAATTTATTAGTTTCATAATGAAAACATAGATTTCAAGCGCTGGAACAATAACGTCAACCCGATCACTTTTTAAAGGGAATTGTTTCATTCTTTCCTCCAAAGATAATATTTTCAGCTTTTCATGAATCAACTGCAATGAAATAAGGGGAGCAGGTTCTGCGCTTTTCAAATCTAAAATTTTGTGCGCTTTACCAATATTTCCACCAGTACCAAATGCCTTTATTTCTTGTTGAGAGGGAATATTTTCTTCAATCCAATAGGCTAAATCCTTCCAAATTTCATCACTTTCTTTGTGATTAAGAAGACGTAATGTGCCTAATTCAAATGACCTAGAGGCTGTTCTTTTCCCGTTTTCAAACACACTAATTTCTGTGCTTCCCCCACCAACATCAATTACGACAAAAGGAATGGATCGATCAAATTCAAGTGTTTCGAAGGCTTCTAAAATTAAGTTAGCTTCTTCGGCTCCCGAAATTACTTCGAGATGAATGGAAGTTTTTTCATGGATTTGTCTAACAATTTCAGCTGCATTTTTCGCATCGCGCATGGCAGATGTAGCAACAGCCTTGATTTTATCAACATGAAACGATCTACAAATCAACTTGAAGGCATGAATTGTATCAATGAAATCAGATGTTTTTTGATCAGAAATTAGACCATTTGAATAAACATCGTCACCTAAACGAAGTGGAATACGTGTATAATATATTTTATGGGTGGATTGATTATGAATCTCTCCAATCAATAAACGAGCAGCATTTGTACCAACATCAATAACTCCAAACCTCATGAATTATCTTAATTTTATTTCGTAAGGTAAGCGCATTTGAATTCCGGACCATGATTCAATTTTCTTCAGTTTAGAATAATAGTTCAGTAATTCAGTTGGAATACTTGATTTTACGCTAGTTTCTTCTGATTCTTCATTTAACAGATCTATTAATTCTAGAAATTCATTTTGCGTATTTTTTGGAAAATATTGAATTTTAGGTTCTGATATTTTAGCCAATTTAGCAGCATAATTAATCGCGTCCGTTAAACCACCCACTTCATCTACTAAACCAATTCTTTTGGCATCTTTACCTGTCCATACGCGTCCACGGGCAAATACATTTACTTGATCCTTTGTCATTTTTCTACCTTCTGAAACTCGCTGAAGAAATAGGTCATAAATATCGTCTACTTCTCCTTGGATTGTTGCCAATTCGCTAGGTGTTAATTTACGGTTCAAACTCATTGGTGCATGAGCGTTTGTGGAAACTCTATCAAAAGTAATTCCTAGGTAATTTTCAAGCATTTTCCCGGTGTAAGGGATCATTCCAAAAACACCAATGGAACCAGTAATAGTTGTGGGTTCTGCAAATATTCTAGTCGCAGGAGCTGCAATATAGTATCCACCTGAGGCGGCAACATCTCCCATGGAAACAATCACTTTCTTTACTTTATTTGTAAGGGTAACTTCTCTCCAAATCTCTTCACTTGCCAATGCGCTCCCACCAGGACTATTGATTCTAAATACAACTGTCTTAATGGATTCTTTTTCACGTGCTTCCTTGAACAATTTGCAAATTTTATTGGAAGCAACACCGTCTCCACTTGTAGCAACCTCCCCTTCGGCAACTATAACAGCAATATTTGGCTCTTCAGCGGCAACTAAGGTTTGGTCTTCACTAAATTCTTTACGGGCGTATTTTTCGAAGTTGAAAAAATTCAATTCACTTGTTTTTTTACAATTCATTTTTTTACACAACATTTCCATGATTTCGTCCTTGTATTTTAAGCCATCTAAAAGCTTATATTTCAGCGCATCATCTGTTCGTTTAATCAACATCGAGTCGGCGATTAAATTTAAATCGACTGTAGTAATTTTTCTGTCTTTGGCTATTTCTGTGGTAATATCTTCCCACATGCTTTTCATATATCTTTCAATTTGTAAGCGACTAGAATCACTCATTTCAGTTCTGAAAAACGGTTCAACAGCACTTTTGAAATCATTGTTTTTACCACGAATAATCTCCACTTCAACATTGAGTTTATCCAAAGAATTCTTGAAAAAAGTTAATTCAGCGCCCATTCCCAAAAATTCCATGGTGGAGGTTGGGAATCCGTAAATTGAGTTTGCTGCAGACGTTACGTAATACTCTTTTTGAGTAATTAATTCACCTGAATTATAGGCAATAACAAACTTTCCCGATTTTTCAAAATCATTGATCGCTTCACGAATTTCTTTTGCTGTGGCGTATCCACAATTTAAATCGTCCAATTCAATATAGATCCCCTTAATTTTGGAGTCTTTCTTTGCCTTTTCAAAGCCCATGAGCAAATCACGCAAACCAATTGAATTTGAAACATTGAAGCTGGTAGCGTTTAGATCCGCTTTACCTTTTTCAGCAATTTCCCCTTTTAGTGTTAGGTGTAGTATGGTATTGTCTTTTACTGTTGAATCTTGTTTTCCACTAAGTGCAACGATTACTCCACCAAAAAATAGTAGGGTTATCATCCATCCAATAAAGGAGGTAATACAAATGGCAATAAAAGTTGGCCAAAATATTTTCCAAAAACTAATTTTTACTTTTTTTTCTTCTTCCATGATTTCTGTTTTTTTTTTAAAATTGCCGATTGAGCTGAGTTGAAATCGGCCTAATTTCTCTGATTTGGATTAATAATTCCTTTTATTCTAACAATTTAAGTACAAACTCCCTTGCTTTTTGAATTTTTGGTTGCATAAATTCATCTTTTTTAGTGAATGAAATTTCCTTTCTGAATTTGGCAATTAATTCTTCATTTTTAGAACTCGATTTCAAAGGTCTTCTAAATTCGATCGCTTGAAGTGCCGTTAATAATTCAATTCCTTGAATAGTAAAGCAATTATCAATGATTTTTAAAAATTTGGTTGCTGCATTAGCTCCCATACTCACATGGTCTTCTTGCCCGTTGCTTGAATCAATTGAATCAATAGAGGCAGGGGTGCAATATTGTTTGTTTTGACTCACGATTGAAGCGCATGTATATTGAACGATCATAAATCCGGAATTGAGTCCCGGTTCTGCAACCAAAAATGGCGGTAAACCTCTTGTGCCAGAGATTAATTTATAGACCCTTCGCTCTGAGATACTGCCCATTTCAGCCATCGCAATAGCTAGGAAATCTAAGGTTATTGCAAGGGGTTGCCCGTGAAAATTTCCACCGGAAACAATTAAATCTTCATCAGGAAAAATGGTTGGATTATCAGTTACCGCATTAATTTCATTCTCAAAAACTCCTTTTGCATAGTGTAATGCGTCCCAAGTTGCACCATGTACTTGAGGAATGCAGCGAAATGAATAAGGATCTTGAACGTGTATTTTGTTTTGATTGGCAATTTCGCTATCCACAATATTTTCTCTCGTTTTCTGAGAAGTTACTTGTTGTCCGGAATGATTTCGGATTTGATGAAGCGAAACACCGAAAGGTTCCATTCTACTGTCGTAAGCATCTAATGAAAGGCTTGCCACTTGAATCCAGTTTTCCCAAAGTTGCATTGATTTTATCCATCCCATACACCCATGTGCGCTCATAAATTGAGTCCCGTTTAACAATGCCAATCCTTCTTTAGCGCCCAATTCGAGTGGAGAAAGATTATATAATTTTAAGACTTCTAGGCTGGAATAGATTTTGTTTTTATACCAAACAGTTCCTTCTCCCAATAAAGGCAGAGACAAATGGGCTAGGGGAGCAAGATCGCCTGAAGCACCTAAACTTCCTTGTTCAAAAACAATCGGTAAGATATCTTCGTTGTAGAAAAACACGAGACGTTCCATGGTTTCTATTCGCACACCGGAATGACCTTTTGCTAAACCAATTATTTTTAGCAATAGCATGCATTGTACAATACTAGTATCGACTTGATTTCCAGTTCCACAAGCATGAGATAGAACCAGATTTCGTTGCAGAAGTGATAAATTTTCTTTAGATATTGCAGTATCACACAATGAACCAAAACCATTGTTAATACCATAAATCAGGCTATCAGTATCTTTAATTTTTGAATCCAAATAATTTCTACAGTCAATGATTGCTTTTCGTGCGTCTTCACCCAATTCAATTTTTTTCTTTTTTTCGAGAATTGATTG
>CAMBBW010000110.1 GCA_945863425.1 Lishizhenia tianjinensis | reverse complement strand
TGCCTGGCTGAAGGCAGGGGAGACGAAACCTGTCTACCAGCACTAAATCCTGCAAGGCGGGCCTCAAAGCCTCATTTAACCGCTGAACTGCCAATTTCTAGTAGGTGCTGTTATGGACTACCGTATCCTTTGTCCGATGTTGTACTGTCATATTTTTATGGATACTGTTCCTGAAAATGTCCGTCCGTCTGACGACCAAATACCAGGTCCCGGATAAAACTGCGGTCGCTTGGTAAAGTAGTGTGCGTCTAAAACATTGTTTGCGTTTACTTGCAATTTTATTATTCCTGTCAGTTGAATTGCAAGATTTAAGTCAAGCAATTGATAAGCAGGAACTAAACCTTTCGCACCGCTGGCAGATGGTATAACTGTATTGAGTGCATCTGCAAAACTCTCGGAAGTATAACTGTAAAGTGCAGAGAAACTAACTACGGAATATTTAATGGTAAATCCGTTTCTTGAAATCCATGATGGAACACTTTCAACTTTGTTTCCACTAACACTCACATTCTCGTTTCCCGATTTTATTGTTGCGTTTTGATAGCGAGCTTCCATAAATGAAGTAGAAGTAAAGAGGGATAAACTTGCTTTCTTACCTAATGAGAAATCACCTTGCAGAAAAAATTCAAGTCCTGCTGTTCGTGAGTTACCGATTTTGGTTCTGAAAATAATCAGGTTGCCTGCTGTGTCGGTTTGCGCAAGTGTCCCCAAGCGATTATTGTATTGTAAATAGAAACCTGTTACATCCCACTTCAAAAATTTCCATTTGCCTCTGAAACCAAGTTCTGTATTGTACCCATAAGCATCTTTCAAATTTTTGTCGGACACTTCGTAAACTGATTGCGGGATTATGTCTTTGAAAATAACAGGTCGGTATGCTTGCGACCAACCTGCATAAATATTTATGTCGTCTGTTACATCGTATTGGGTGCTTACACCAAACAAAGGAAAGTTGTGTTTGATTTTGTTTGGTAATGCGGTGTCGGAATAATAAGTGATAACGCCTGTCATGTTGGTTTGTCCGATTTCCATTCTTGCTCCTGTGTTTATTGAAAATCTTTTTGTAAACACCCATCTATTTTCCGCAAACAAGGCTATGTTGCTTGTTTTGTAATGAAGATCTCTGCCCCATCCTGGTGTTACAAGTGACAAATCAAAATCAGTTCCTGTTGTTCCTTTGCCTTGTTGCTGGCGGTGAAAGTTGTTGTTCATATACTGAACACCTGCGGTAAGTGAACTTGAATATTTGAGAAGTTTGTAAGATTGAAGCACTCGCAATTCCGTTGTGTAACTATTGAAACGGTCAATGTCCACTTGGCGATTATTATATTGAAGTGTTGCTCCAACAATGGTGTCGGCAATAGTTGCGGGTCTGTCAAACATCACACTATTTCTTGCTCCAATAACAGCCGAAGTTGTAAGTCGTAATTTGGTTGAGGAAGTTATGTTCCAATCAATTGCAAATGATGGAATGTGAATGTTGGGTTGATAATAATTCCTTGAACGGGTTGACATTTTAGGATTGGCATGAAACATACTGTCGGTTAACGGTCCCGGAATGTGGGCGATGTAATTAGAATGTGTCCACTCTAATTTGAAATGTAGATTTTTTGTAGCGTCATAGTAAAGTGAAACCCCTTCCGCATCAAAACTTGCATCGCTGTTTTTTCTATAACCTGTTATCCATTTTCCATTTATCCAAGCGGAGTAACGGAACTTGCCTATTTTACCTGATACACCATTGTATATGCTTACCAAGCCATATGAACCAAGTGTATTGATGCTTTCAAAAGTAATTTTCTTAGTGGTGTCAGGTTGTTTACTGATGTAATTAAGCATACCACCAAACTGTGCTCCGTATTGAAGTGAACCGGTTCCTCTCACTAATTCAATCCGTTCAACTGCTTCCATAGGAATGTTGTAATGACTTGCGGGATAACCATACATATCAGAGTTGGTAATAATGCCGTCCTTGCGGATATTAAATTCCCAACCACGGTGCGGGTCAAGTCCGCGAGTAGAAATGTTTACCTGATTGCCTGTGCCGTCCATGTCGTAAACAAATACACCTGGAATTTTTGCAAAAATCTGTCTGCCGTATTTCTCTGTCATGGCAGCATTTTTATGTGTCATGTCAATTACTTCGGTCTTTTTACCAGAATAAATGTAAGTGCCTTGTATCGGGTCAAGTCGTTGTATGTCCTGTGGTATGCGACTACCCTCAACTGTCACAGGAGAAAGCTCGTGAGTTTTGGCTGTGTCGGTTGGAGTTTGTGCAAATGTTGTTGCGATAAAAAAAGTCGTTGCGATAATTGGTAAAAGTCGTTTCACTTTGTCAGTCAGTTTGAAGTCGCACGGTTGCACATAACAGTTTCGGGCTTGGCGAAGGTGGCGACTTTCACCATCCGCCAGCAAGCAGATTGATGCGGAGTCCGCCATTGGCGATTGATTAACCACTAATGCGTCTACCCCCGCCTGAAACGGAACGGGTAAGGAGCACGGAAAAGACACTTTTGCAAAATCCGTGTTCGCGGTTCCTGCTTTTCTGTCCACGGAGGTTTGAAGTGTCAAGTTTGCTTTCATTTTAAAATTATTGATTCAAAAACCCACGAATGATTTTTAAATATAATTCGGGTTGCTCAACTGAAATAGAATGCCCAGCACCTAGAATAATTTTCAAGTGGTGATTTGGAAATAAATCTAAATATTCATTTACAAAACCCCAAGGCTGATTATCACACTGTCCTCTCATTAGCAAGATTGGAACCTTTAACCCTTTTAGTTTCGGCCTTGGATCTTGAATTTCATTGAAACTTTGAACGGTCATCACTTGTGCATAAAAACCTCCCCCGCCTTCTGCCTCCAGTGCCTTTGAAGGTTCACACACTGTTGCTTTGTTCAATTCACTATTGAGATACGTTTGAAAATCGTCCGCTTCTTTATTTGATGCAAGTTTTTTACCGAAAGATTTTGCCCAAAATGTAATGGCATTTATTCTAATGTTTTTTGATCTCTCATTTGCCTCTCTATTTGAGTAGGGCGATTTTCTTAATTTTAAACCATCAGGTGCATTTATCCTTGCTAATTCCTCACGCATTGGTTGAATAGGGCCTGCACCTGTTAAAATAACTTTCTCAACTTTTTCAGGATTGTCAGCAATAAATAAGGTAGCAAGAATTGCACCCCAGGATTGACCAATTAAAATTACTTTTTCTGAGCCTATCTTCTTTACTAGTTCTTCCAAATCTTTTTTGTGTCGGTCAGCAGTGTACTCATTAATGTCAGATAATCTTTCTGATTGCCCACTGCCAATTTGGTCGTATAAATAAATATCAAAACCATCTTCTGAAAGTGGTGATAGCATTTTAATATTTCTTTCAGAAATAAACCCTCCAGGTCCACCTTGCAAATAAACAATTGGAAAAGGCTTCTTCAGGCCTTTAGCAGATACGAGCGTATAGGCAATCTTTGAACCGGTCTGCAAGTCCCAATATTGAGTGCCTTTTCGTTTTTGCATTTGAGGAACATCATAACTTCTCGGAATAAAAACCGCAAGCATAAAAGCCACTGAACTTAACAGAAAAGCATATTTGAGAAACTGCAGGATGTTCTTACCCATTCATTTTCATATTATTTTCTTGCTGTCACCACTTTGTCAGTAATGTTCACAAGTATGGCCGATAAGCTGCCTGTAGCTTGAGATGGAGTGGAGTTTTAGCACTGGATCTCATGCGTTTCGCTAAACTTTCTTTTTTGTGAATGCGCTCCCACGACCTGACTCTGCCACTCCATATCAAACCATCTGGTTTGGGCTGGTCTTAGTTTTTTGCTTAATAATTTCTTTCAAATTTTAGACTTTTAAAGCAAACCTAAATAGTTCATTTTTTAAATTTTAATAAATTTCAAAAATGAAGTTGAACCTCCTTTGTTAATTTTAATATGATAAAAACCCTGACTTAATTTTTCTGACTCTAATGCTAGAGAGTGCTTGCCTCCTGAAAAATGTTGAGCAGTTAACTCTTTAACCAAAATACCACTTGAACTAAAAATTCTTACAGAAACAAATTGTTCACTTGACACAAAAAATAACAGAGTGCTTTCATCGGTACTGGGGTTTGGATATAAAATATCCTTTTCCGCCAATTCAATTTTTTCGTCTTTAATCGAAGTAAAAATAGGGACATTTGAACGCAGGCGCACAAATCGGTTTGGAGATTCGGTCATTGCATAAATTTTACCATCAGGTGCTTGCCTTACATCTCTAAAACGCGCATAACCATTCATGCTTCTTGATGAAGACACTTTTTTGTTGTCTTTCATCTTAAGCCAATGAATATGAGTTCCGGCCAATGCACCAATTAAAATATCGGCCTCATTGTTTGGTTGTCCATTCTTTATAAAAGTCATTCCACATGGAGCAATAGAGGGAACCCAATAAGTAAGAGGAAGTACCATTCCCGGAAGTGTGGTATCTGGCGTGATAGGAGTTCCATCGTAGTTGATGCCGAATGTAACCGCAGGCCATCCATAATTGACGTTAGGTTTAATCAAATTAAGTTCATCTCCTCCTCTAGGGCCATGTTCGTGGGCGTAAATTTCCCCAGTTGCAGGATTCATGGCCATACCTTGAATATTTCTATTTCCCCAACAATATATTTCAGGTTTTGCATTGGGAACACCCACCAATGGATTACTTAAAGGTACAGTTCCATCATCGTTGAATCGCAATACTTTGCCAAAATGGTTGCTTTTACTTTGTGCACTATCTTGCACTCCACGATCACCCACCGACATATAAAGCAAAGTATCTCTATCAAAAACGATTCTACTGCCAAAATGAACGCCGGAGTTACGAACTGGTAGGGCTCTGAACAACTCTGTGAAATTTTGAAGTTGGTTGCCTACAAGCGTTCCTCTGCCTAATGCTGTTGTTTGCCCACCAGTTGCTGCAACAGCATAAGTAAGATAAACAAAATTGTTACTGGTGAAATTTGGATGCAAGGCAATATCCAATAATCCTCCTTGACCAGTTTGTGTAACAGTGGGCAAACCACTTATTTCATTGAGCGTGCCGGTAGATATTGTAAAACGATAAACCTTGCCTTGTTTTTCTGTAAACAGTACTTCATTGCTGTCGATAAATGTAAAGCCCCAGGGAGTAGCAATGTTGTTTAGTAATACAGTGTCTTCATACAATTCTGGGGTTTGCGAAAATCCGGTATTTGCAATGAATAAAAATAGGGAGCTCATCACGATCAAACCCAAATTAATTTTATGTTCTAAGTTGGAGAAGAAGCCTGATTTTTTCATTTTCTTTAGCGTAAACATTAAGAAATTCCGTTTTTTTAAATGGTCTCTGGCCTCCATTTTATTAGAAGACCAAATTAACTATTTGTGAACTTAAAGAAGCTTTAAAATTTCTCTTTTCCTATGGCAATTCTCAATCAAGTTTTAAACTTGCCCACAAGGGTTTCAGATTTGGCGTTCGGGCAGGATTTCAGGGTAGGAATCTGTCAACCCAGCACTAAAGTTAATTTGAAAAACTGAACTCGAATTAACCTCTGAACGGCCAATTTCTTGTAGGTGCCGTTACCTGCATAACTTGTTTTTAAGTGTATCACCTGTTATTCTTTAATAAATCTCCTGGATAAAACTCTTTTTTCACCTTTAAGAAACACAACATGATACATTCCATTTTCTAAATTTAGTAAGCTAAATGAATTTTTTTCAAAATTATTGACGCTTGAAACTACTTTCCCTTTTGAATTATAGATAACAATTTCATCTACAACAATATTTTTATCCCAAAAAATCATATGGGATGTCGGGTTTGGGAAAATCAATGGTTCAGAATTTTCAGAACTATAATTGATAGAAGCTAAGGAACCTGTTCTCGAAATATCAACCTCAATACCATGAAATATATCATCAATACTATCTGTATTAACCAACATAAAATCAGAACCTAAAACTCCGTTTTGGGTAATAAGTGGATTGTGTATTGTTACACTAGTTGTTTTCCACTGATTATCACCAATACCTGTTATATTTAACGCAGTCAGTAAGCCAGATGAATTATTGTATTTTAATGCCCAAGTCGAATTTGGATTTTTATCTAACCACGTAATTTTAAATGTTAAGCTGTCCGGATCTGAAAGTGAAAACACATAAGAATCGAATTTAAAATACATAGTGTCTTTACCACTGCTGTTTTCAAAAGAACGTGCAAAACGGTCGTACTTTGATGAGCTTGTATTGATAGGTCCTCTCACTCTGAAGAGACCAATTGAAGTTAAATCTGGATTTATTTGAGTTATCCATCTTTCGTAATTCCCTTCTTCAATGTTCCATCCGGCATCATTATACCCTGTTTGCTGGTCACGTTGATATACTTGTCCTTGAGTAGCCGAAAACACATCATCCATTTGAGCACCACGGCTTGCATAGGCATTGCAAATAGCAATATATCGGGCCTGATTTTGCTTATTGGCTTGACCATAAGTGTTTTCCGGAAATTTAGTGGTGTTTTGAGAATTTAATCCTTCATGGAAAATGGAATAGGCAGCATCTGCAGTGCTTGGATATACTTGTTTGGAATATTTATTAAACAGCTTAAAAACATCATGTAATTCTGGTTTTGATTGTGCTTCTTGTAATGCACTTTGGGTAACAAGCCAAACCGAAAGACCCGTATTTAGCCCACTTAATGCACCCCAGTAAAAGCCTAATGGAACATTAATTTGGTACAGGGGCTTCGTCCATGTTTGATCCATTTCTGCTGCAGAAAATAACTGTAATCCTTGTGGATCAACAAGATAAGGTGTCCAGGTAGTTTTAAAATCATATTCATCTGAAAGATGATGTCCTCTAGCGTAAGCTCCGCCTTTTATTCCAAATCCATAAGTAACATTATTGCTTACCCATTGCCATTCTAAAGGTTCGTCAACAGGGTCAATATTATTAAAAAGAAGTCCAATTTGGGTGTTACTATTCCCTGTATTAAATGTCAGTCTAAATTTTTCAAATACCTCTAAACGGAATTCACGCCATTGATTATCGGAAATAGTATAAGATGAATTGAGAGGAGCCCCCTTATAGGCAACTTCATCACCTGTGCATCCAGTTTTTACTTGAACATATGCAATATGATTGAATAGATTTGCTGGTTGTGATCGCAAGAAATTGCCGAAACTTTCTATCATATTGAAATAATATGTTTTATAATCGATGTCTAAATAATATGGATATTGTGTCCAATTTGGATGTTGTGTATCATTAGTAAGCACACTGGTTACACCATTAGCGTAAATCCAAACTGGAGCATCGGGACCAACTCCTACGCTTATGTTAACCATCTGATTGTTAGTGTAAGCTGATTGTAATATAGTTTGAATTTCAGACCAATCGTATTGATTTGAGTTATTTGGTTGCACATCTTCCCAGTTCACATCAGCACTTTTGCCTTTCAAATAGTGGTAATCAGTATTAACTGAAATGTCATAGGCATTTGATCTGTCCCAAACACCACAGGAATTAACTGGTAAAATAGTTGATTGAGCATTTACAGAAAGAGTATTCAAAATAAATGTAGTTATACCCAATAAATAATTTTTAACTTGTTTTATCATTTACATTTAATTTTTAGTCAACCCATTTTTAAGACGATGCAGTGTTTAAGCTTGCAGATAATCGGGTCAGGCAGGGGAATTGCATCCCCACCTTCCGCCTGAGGCGAACAGGTCCCGCGGAACCGGACCTAAACCTCTCAATTCATCCGGCTCTTCTTGCTGATGATTGCAAAATAGATAATTCTTTCATATGGCTGTACCCATTTCCGATGATACAATAAACCCGGATTGTACTTGAACTTTGTCTTGAGTTACATCACAGCGGGCATTTTGCACAAGCCCTTTTTTCATTTCACCCATTTGAGCAGCCTTTGGTTGAGCTGGTTCCAAACATAGCG
>CAMBBW010000109.1 GCA_945863425.1 Lishizhenia tianjinensis | reverse complement strand
AGATGTTGAATTCGTCCAACTGTAAGATGTTCCTACAACTCCGAACGACGATGAAAAATTCACTGCCGCAGTTGTGTTACCGGAGCAAAGCAATTGGGATGTTATAGGATTGACGGTTGGGATAGGCTTCACGGTAATTGAAACCGTTTGAGGTGGACCTGGGCAGCCATTTGATGTTGGAATCACAGTGTAATCAACAATTTGATTGCTATTCAATGAATGAGCAAGGGTATTGTTGATTGTTGAGGTGTTTTGAACTGACAAACTCTCTCCTGCTACATTACTATTCGATGTTGCAAGCCAAGTGTATGTGCTTGTAATATTACTTGTCAACTGAAGGTTCACTTGAGAACCAGAACAAATACTTGTAACGTTTGCACTTGTTATCGACGGAAGTGGCTTTACAGTAATTGAGACTGATTGTTGCGAGCCTTGACATCCATTCGATGTTGGTGTTACTGTGTAAACCACAACATGATCTATAAGAGTTAAATTAGTAAGGGTATTATTAATTACTGAAGTTGACTGGTTGCTTATGCTTTCTCCACCGACATTGCTATTGGGTGCAGCTTGCCAAGTATATGTGCTAGATAAATTGCTGGTCAATGGGAAATTCAATGTCCCTCCTGAACATATATTCGAAACTGTTTCACTAGTCATTGATGGCAGAGGCTTCACTGTAATTGAAACAGCTTGTGAAGCACCTGGACATCCATTTGCGGTCGGGATAACTGTGTAAATTACAATTTGATCTATAAGGGTTGAGTTGATTAACGTATTATTTATTGCCGCAGTTGTTTGAACTGAGGTTGATTCTCCTCCAACATTATTATTTGAAGCAGCCTGCCAAGTATATGTGCTTGATATATTACTTGTCAAAGAAAAACTCCATGGATTTGCGCCAGAGCATATGCTGGCAGAAATAGGACTTGACATGGTCGGTAATGGTTTCACTGTAATTGAAACTGACTGAGAAGGACCCGGACAACCATTGGCAGTTGGAATAACAGTGTAACTCACTATTTGATCTGAGGTTGTTGCGTTAGACAGCGTATTATTAATTGTTGAAGTAGATTGAACGGAAGTACTTTCTCCTCCAACATTGCTATTTGAAAGAGCTTGCCAAGCGAAGGTGCTAGAGATGTTACTCGTAAGTGGTAAACTCACTGTAACTCCCGAACATATACTTAATGCTGCGGCACTTGTCATGACAGGCAAAGGCTTAACAGTAATACTAAACGTTTGAGCCCCACCTGTGCACGTCAATCCAGAAACAGTGTAAGAAGGAGTAACAATAATTGTAGAATTTATTGCTGAGTTAGTTGAATTCGTAGAAGTAAATGAATTAATATTTCCTATACCATTGGTTTGTGAAAGCCCTGTGGAGGTATTGCTATTTGTCCAACTGAAAATTGTTCCAGGGATATTAAGCGGACTAACAAAGTTAATTGAAGAGGACGGGCTACCTGCGCAAATACTCTGATCTGCGGGATCTGTTACGTTTGGTATTACGTGAGTTGATACAGTAACAGAAATAGAAAATGGACTTCCTAAACATGTTCCTGTTTGAGGTGAAACAGTATAAACAACAAGTTGATTGTTACTCGTAGAATTGACTAACGTCTGGCCAATACTAGATTGCGATGAACTTGAATTTGATTCTCCTGAAACACTATCATTTGCAACTGTCCAAGAATACTGTGTGTCAATAGGAATACTATTGCCTCCTCCGTTCTGTGGGGTAATTGAGAAACTAGCACCCGAACAAATCGTTAAAGAAGAACTCGCAATAGTAGCTGTTGGATTAACTGTTACAACAGTTGATGTGCTTGTTGACGAGCAAGGAACGCTAACATCTGAAATTGTAACTGTATAGGCCCCATTTGCGTTTGCCGTATACGAAGGGGAAGTTGCACCTGAAATATTTGTTCCATTTAATTTCCATTGATAAGTCAATCCCGCCGCAGTGCTTGACGTTAAAACTACACTCCCCCCTTGACAAAAGGTTGTAGGACCACTCGCCGTTATGGTAGGCGTCGTGCATTGTGCAAAAGAAATTTGACTGCAGACCATTGCAATCATTAGGGCTATAAAAAAACGCATGTTGCTTAGTTTAAATATTTTCGAACACTTAATCCGACATTCCAAAAGCGTGGGACAGCAATCTGATTGGTGTTTACCGTTGATAAGGAATTGTAATCACCATATGAACTTGAAATAGATGTATTACTTCGCTCCAAAACGAACTTCTTGGAAGTAGTGAACCCAACAGAGAGATTTATATCCAAGGGAGCCTTTTCACCAAAAGAATATCCTGACATAAAACCAAAATCATAAAATGTCTTCAGCTTTCCTGTTAAGTCCGACTTATATCCAACATACGAAACACCTGAAACCAATCCCAATTCTGGAATGTTCGTCAAGGGTTCTTGAATCTCATTGGATAATCCAACATAATCAAACGCCCCACTCGTATTCGTAAAGTTTAAGTCATGAACAATTGGTTTCACCAGATTACCATAAATACCAATGTACGCTTTGCTCTTCCCAACATAGTACTTGAAATCCAATCCAAATACTCCTGATATAACACTTAAGTCATAATTTTCTTCAACACCTGAACTCGTAACTAAAAGTTCATCTAATTGCATGCTACTCGCCGAAAAATTATTTACCTGTGCCGGAATATTCTCATTACTCCAAAAATCATTAGATTGTTGAATTCCTATATTGATATTTAGTGAAAGACTATTCTCTTGTGGTTCATTCAATTTAAAACCAAATCCTGTCGAAGCCTTTAACTGGTTGGATTGCGCTCCATTTTTTTCAAAACCTCTATACCCCTGAATATCCAAATAAGTTTTGACTCTCTTTTCCTTAGGAGGATCCTGTTTTTTAATAATATTTGGAACAAAACTATAGTTAGAAAAAAACAATAAGTTCTGACGTAAATTCCAATAAAACTGCTCTTGAGTTTCCGAAGCTTCACTTATATATATATGAACACCAGGCTTATTAAAACCCACACTCTTGAGGTTAAAACTTTGGATTTGCAAAAATTCATTCAGCTTTTCATTACTTGTTATTACCAGATAAAAAGACCTAACGCCATGCATATTTTGATCAGCAATACCAAAACCAAAACGGAACCAAACATCTTCAACTCTATCGAGCTTGTAATCATAAAAACTTAATTCTACTTTACTGGGATTAAAATTTCCAATGTTGAATTGACGCTCACTATAACTCATTAAATTAATACGCTTTTCCTTTCCGCGCATATCTGTATTATAACCTATAATAAAAACCTTATCAGTTTCTTTTATTGCTTTCTTTATTTTGCTCGAGACATCGATTGGAATGCTTTCTCCAACTTCATTAATTGGAAAAACCCAATCAAGAACGTCCTGTGCAAAAATGCTGGACGAACAATATATCATTGAAACTAAAAGGAAGTAAAATCGTTTAATCATTTGCTAACATTTTTACATTGAAATTTAATGTTAACTTCTTTTGAAGTTTGAGCTATCAATTTCTCCTCTCTAAAATCTCCACTAATTCCTTGAATACTAATTTGAAATGCCTTACCATACAAACACTCCTCCTTGCATTCTCCGCAACCATCATCAATTACAATTTTTCCGCCGAGTAATTTCAAACATTTTGTACCTAAATATTCTGGCGAAATTTGAAACTTACAATTTCTATTGTTGCCCGTGTATTTAAGTTTAATATCGGAGTTATAATTGTCATCAAACTTCACATTCTCATATATCAAAACACCAGGTGAACTTTCTGAAAGACTTTCAATTTTAATCTGGTAGGACTCATAAAAACCAATACTATCAAATTCAATCACATAATCGCCCGTTTCATTACTAGGAGTAAAGGTATGGTCGTCTGACCATGAAAAACGAGGTTTCAATTTTGAAAAATCATTTGATTTCCTAGCCTTTTCAAAACTCAATTCCAACCTTTTCACATCTTGTTTCCCCAACAAATAACCATTGTAAAAAAACACTTTTACGACTAAAGCTTCTTTATTCCTCCGAGATTTCTTAAACTGTTCTTTAACGAAATCTTCAAGGCTATTCACATCCTTTAAAATATTTTTACATGCAGGTAATTTGCCAGATGCCGATGGAATTAACGCAGAATTCTCAGACCTCAAATTACTATCTAAATCTTTCAAAAAGAGATTCTCAGAAGTAAACCGTTTGTTCTCTTCAACAAAAAAGTTTAAAAGGTCATTCTCGTCTTTAATCAAGCTCTGAAAATCACTATAGTAATCATGCAGCATAATAGACATCCCTTGATATTTCCTGTGAAGACTTTTATTTAGTCCATCGATATAAGCGTTAAGAGAAATTCTATCACTTTCTTTTAGTTGATTTGTAACATATATATCGATTACTTGTGCCCTTGAAAGAACACTAGTCAACAAAAACACGATAAGCATTAGTTGCGATCTCATAACTATTAAAATTAATCTCTTACTGATTTAAAGCCACATAAATTCTCTTCAAAACAAACCACGCTCATCTCACGATATTCAATAGACGAATAAACCAACTTTCTATTTAAATCATAAACCTTTACTGTAACTGTTAGATGATCTGGAGGGTCAAGACGGTTATAAAAAGATTTAAACTTTTCAGTAAATTCCGGTCTAATCTCAGGGCCTCCAAACGTAAACTCATTGAAAACATCCATCTCATAAATTATTTCCGTTCCATTCCGTTGTTTTGCGCTTATGTATGCCTTGTATTTATTGACATTACTAACCGTTACCAAAAACTGTCCGATTTCCTTTTGAAATTGAATCGAAATCTTCGGACACCCTCTATTGCTTGCATCCCCAGCAACATCATCGCAATCATCATCTTTGTCTGGTACACCATCGTTATCCGTATCGGGACAGCCGCCACAACATTTTGAAAACTCATTCGGACACTTGTCAATTTCGTCATTCAACCAATCGGAATCTGCATCTGGGATTTTACAACCACCATACTTTCTCGTTCCAAACTCATTTGGACACTTGTCTTCAGAATCACAGATCCCATCTTTATCTGAGTCACCATTTGGACATTTACCTGGTGGCGGACACGGACATCCACTGCATTCTGTCTCCCCCTTTTCGTTCGGACATTCATCATCCTTATTGATTACGCCATCACCATCATAATCCTGTTTTGATGGATCAACACCTTCACCCGAAGGGCCATTTCCACATTTGTAATAAACCTTAATCACACTTCCTGCTGTAATCTTATTTGCGGCGATAAGGCCATTGATATAAACTTTGAGTGAAGCCAACGAATTCCATACTTTATTGTCTGCAGAATTTGTATTCGGCTGATTCGTATAGATAAAAAATTCAGTAATGCAATTCTTCTCATCATAAGGAACGCTATTCACCGCAGTATCACCACTCTTTAATGCACTGGCTGAAAAACGTAAGTATTTCTCACTAGAAAAGAAACTTCCCTGCTCGCCAATAAAATCATTTTCCTCCTCCTTTCTTGCATTAAAGTCATAATAATCACTGACAAAGGTTTCTCTCAAACCAGTTAAGCCGCTCATGGGTATGGAAATCTTCTGAACATCTCCATCCTTAAGTCTCTCATGCAAATCAACAACCGGAGCAATAAAACCAGTCGTTGAGGGTATAGGAGAACTAAGAAGAAATGCAGACATTTCATTTGTTAATACCGTAGCATCTTTTGCTAAAGGACCACAATGGTATATTTCTACCGTATAGGTTTGTTTAGGACTCAAATCTGATTGAGAATTCATCAGGTAAATTAAAAGTCCAATTAGAATTATTGCAATAAGTACCCCAATTGCAATGTACATTTTGTTTCTATTCATATTTCAATACTTAAATAAAATTCGTGAGAACTAATAATTCTAAGAACCAGAAGTTGTTGCAGGTGATATTGGAGTCGCAGCAACAGGGGCAACTTGAGGAGCAGGAGCAGCAGGACCTCCACCTACTATGATTCCCAATTGAGATAACTGCAATTGAACACAAGCTTCTAACAACGCTGACTGAAAATGTCCAGGACCAAAAGCACTATACAACGGAACAACATCAGAATCCCACATGCACCCTAGTGAGTCTAATTGATAATTGAACGAAACCGCTCCTGCAGAGTCTTGCTGCCTGCCAATAAAAGTTATGGTCTGAAAGCCCATTTGGAAACTATTTCCATTGGGCATAGCTTGAGGGCTGCTGAAAATAACGCTATTCACTGATTGTACATTCAAGGGAGTTGGAAGTCCTCTCTGATTTATATCAAACCAATTGTCCCATTCTTTTTTCATTTTCTTGGAAACTCTTCTTGCTGCAAGAAAATAACCCGAGTGGTATATGTGCACATAAATGACAACCAAATAAAACAATGACATTATTAAAATCAATGGCACAGCTGCGCGACCATGCACGGGACTTAAAATGGTTACAGCCAAAATTTTCAGAATCGCTGAAACTATCAGCGCCATTACACCCAAAAACTGTTTACCACTGTAAAGCTCCAATTTCTTATAGAGATTAGCTAAAACCAAAGGATTGTGCGTGAATACTATCTGAGAGCGAATTAAAGTCTTTTGACTGCGCTCCGAGGAATGAAACATTATTCCCATTACATCGAAGAACACAAAAAGCACAACCACTATAATAGGGCCTATAAATGCACTACTAAAATTATGCGACTTAAGATAACTCTGATATCCTCCATAAAAAGTTAATGAAAGTGCTGCTATTTCAACTAAGAGAGATATGAAAGTCCAAATAGCATCTTCGGTATACTTAACCGTTTCAAATAAGCCCGGTTTACTTGGGTGATTTGACTTCTTGGTATTCAGCCAATCGTTGAGTACTGCTTGACTTGGAATAAATTGATTTCTGTTTTGGTAGTAAGGATCAGTCATGTAGAACTATAGGTTTTGGTAATAAGTTTAGGTAGGATGTTTAAATAGATGTCTAAGTTATAAAAAATCAACAAAGATTCTATTCCGTAAATAAAAATTGTTAAAAAATAACATCGAAAGTACTTTATCTGTATAATCAACGGGCCAAATGAGTATATCACCTTTTATTCCAATGAATATATAGCCACTACATTACTTTTGAAACGGTATTCTACAAAGTTAAATTCAGGCGCATTCATTTCAATTAAACTCCCTCTGCATAAACAACCTCGCCTCTTGCAATTGCCTCCAGCGATACCATTTAAATTCGCATTCTTCCAAGTAGACCAGACACTTATATTTCAGCTCATGCAAACGCAGTTTGTTCTTATGTTTTTCAAACCGGAACCCTGAGGCCTTTTCATAATATTGACTCTGTGCTGCTTCAATAAAAGCTTCGTCTAAGCGCTTCAATTCCGATCGAATGAAGGCGAGTTCTTCAGATACAAGTTTTAAGTCCATGGTTACTTCATTTCAATAGTTAAAAATCATTGTCGTCGTCTTCATCCTCATCTCCGAATTCAGCAAGCTGATCATCGGTGAAGCCAAAGGTTAGGAGCCAACGCTTATCGCTGGTTCGGCTGTACAGCTGACCAATGCCGTCGCCGAACTTTCCACCTTCGCTTCGGTGACAGCTCGGACACATGAGCGCAAACTCATAAGAGTCGCCGCGCTTACCATCGATCATGTGCCTTCCGGAAATCTTCTTTCCACAGAGGTCGCAACGGCATTCGTCTTCGTGCCAATAACAATCGACACTGCTAGCCATGCTCCAGTTTTCTTTTTTCATGAGGCGCTGCTCAATGGCGCCAACGGGTTGTTTGTTTGTCATCTATTTTATTTTTTCAACGAATAACTCCAATGTATAATCTTCAGAAAGCGTCTCAGCGTTGCTCACTTCCAACGACAAGCGATTGAAATATCTCTGTTCCGAATTCACACCAACAGTAAATAGTCGATTGTCAATACGTTGATTGAGTTGAATAACTGGCTCGGTTTGGTAAATGTCAGGAACAAGTGGAATAAGAATCTCCTCTGTTCTTTCCTCAACAAAACGATTCCTCGAATCATCATAAATGGTGTAAGACAACTTCACTCGGAATTCAACAAGCAATGCGAAATCTGTCCAATTCAGCACATTTGGTTTATCATTCGTTCGAATGAAACGAACGTGTTCAATGAATATACCGCTATC
>CAMBBW010000108.1 GCA_945863425.1 Lishizhenia tianjinensis | reverse complement strand
TATTCATAAATTAAGCTTGCGTTATCCACGAAAAGAATGGATGAATACCCGTTGGTTTAGTGCGTTTTCGTGGGGACTAACTTTTTCAGTAGTTGCTTTACTTTGGGTTCCTTTTAGAGCAAATTCTATGGAAGATACTTTAGTGATTTATGGGAATTTGTTTGGTGGGTTTGAATGGAAAATGGTGGATGCAATTTATCAAACCCATTTTTGGATTGTAATCCTATTATTGTTCGGCTATTTCGGAACGCTCATGAAAGATTCTTGGAAGAAAAGCATATATGATTATTTCGCAAAATTGGATTACCTTCTTTTGGTTCTCTTATTTCTAGTAATCATTCAAGTGATGCTTCAATTCAAAAGCGCTACCGTTCAACCGTTTATTTATTTTCAGTTTTAACTATTTGATCGTGATGGAGATCGTTTTATTTCCATCTACTGTAAAAGAAGCATCTTTGAAGCTGGGGGCAGAAAAAGTATTTCGTGCATTGTTAGAAAACCCATACTCTTCCGTTGGAACTCCAAATAAATTTGTGTCGAGTTTGCCATTTTTATTGCGATCATGAAACACCGCTACCGCATAATTTCCTTTGGGAAGTTGCGTAAACATTAAAGAAGCCTTATTTCCTGAAATGGGAACTACTTTTCCAACATATTGTTTATTTATTACAGGAAAATCGTCTTGAGCTCGATAAATCCCTAAGTAGGCTTGTCCAACATTATCAGGAAATCCCGTGGCATTGACAGTTACAGAATATTTTTGGCCAGAAACACCAACCCAGGTTAGCAGAAAAAGAAATGATAAAACGTTTTTCATATTTTTTTGAAACAATTACGATCTAAAAAAGTTTGCATTTACTCCTGATTACGCTCGAATTCTACAAGATATTTCCCCGAATCAAAAACAGATAGTTTCATTTCTTCACCACAAATCATACCGAGATTATTTGGCTCATGTCCAACTGGAAAATCAAATAAAACGGGAATTTTTCTAAACTGTAGTTGCTCCAAAAAAAGTGCTTCAATTGAAACACCATAATCTGATTCCATTTGCCTTAATTTACTGATATTTCCAATGATCAATCCGCTAATATCTTCCCAAATTCGCGCCTTCCGAAATGCTTGACACATGCGATCAATTGAATATATGCTTTCGCCAATATCCTCGAGAAATAAAATTGTGTCTCGGAAATCAGGTTGGTCGTCCGTTCCCAATAAACTATATACTAGGCTCATATTTCCACCAATACAAGGTCCAATTGCAGTGCCTTTTTTACTGCCAATTGCAGAAATTCCAGAATAATTTATCTTGTTTCCACGCAGAATATTCTTGAGGGAATCTAATGAACTTTCCGAACACGTATTTATATTGTAGGGCATTGTACCATGGATACTTTGAATTTCTAATTTGTACAGTTTGAGGTGAAAAGCGGTAATATCGCTAAATCCTATAAACCACTTGGGTTGAAATAGCATTCCGGCCCAAGAAAGTTGGTCAATAATTCTTAAGCTACCATATCCACCTCTTGCACACCAAATAGCTTTTATTTCCGGATTATCTATAGCGTGTTGAAGATCTACTCTTCTTTCAGCGTCCGTTCCTGAAAAATAGTGGTGCTTGCCTAAACAATGCTCGCTCACTTGGGCTCTCCAGCCATTGTCTTCAATCCACCGGATAGTTTCATCAATATAGGAGCGTTCAATTGCTTTTGCAGGTGCGGTGATGTATATAAGATCTCCTGGATAGAGTTGTGGAGGCTTAGTGTGGCTCATTCTTAATAAGTGATTTGGCAATCAGTAAATCGAATGGCGAGGTAATTTTAATGTTTTCTTCATTTCCATCCACCCAAGCAATTTTGTAACCATGCGCTTCAACCACCGATGCATCATCTGTAAAAGAACTATTAAAATCCTGTTGGTAGGCTTGTATGATCAAATTACGCTCAAAACATTGCGGAGTTTGCACTAATTTAAAATTCTCACGATTCACATGTTCTGTTTCAGAAACCTCCATTTTTCTTAAACTTTCTTTGATGGAAAGTACTGGAATTACAGCCAAATTTCGATTCAAATCCTGAAATAGCCTGTCCAATGTTTGATGTGAAACAAAAGGCCTCACGCCATCATGAATAGCAATTACCTCTCCCGTTGCTGCTTCAAGAGCATTTTTTATCGAATGAAACCGCTCAAGTCCACCAGAAATTAATTGATGTGTAATGGTACAGGAATGTTTTGTTAGTATTTCTTTCCAATAATCCATCCATTCGATAGGCAAGGTGATTATAAATTCCGCTTCCGAATCAAAAGCATGTAAATTTTCTAAAGTCAGTAATAAAATGGGTTTGTTTTCCAGTTCTAGAAATTGTTTGGGTAAATTGGAATTCATTCTTTTTCCTATTCCACCTGCCGTAATAATAAATGATTTTTTCATGAACCAGTTTGTCTCTCAAAGGTAAGAAATAAAACAAAATTCGTTTTCAATTGAATGGATTTGTTTATTTTGCAGTCAAATTCAAACAGTATGTGGACAGTTAACGGAAATCCGTTGGTTCCGACCAAAGGAGCCAAAATTCACTGGGAAGATAACCGGTTTTTTACGATGGAATTGAACGGAAAACAATTTCATGGCGAGGTATTAGAAAATAACCTTGAAAACAACCACCTTTTACTAAAAATTAATCATGCTGTTTATGAGATTAAACGCAAGGGAAATTTAGATGACTTGATTGCTTCATTGGGAATGGATAAGCCGAAAATTAAACGAATTAAAGAGCTCCAGGCGCCAATGCCAGGACGAATTTTACAGTTATTTATTCAACCCGGAGATGAAATTCAGGTGGGCGACCCAATTCTTTCGTTGGAAGCGATGAAAATGGAGAACGTGTTAAAAGCAGATGGTATTGGAGTGGTAAAGAATATTCAAATCGAACTTGGTGCTGTTGTAGATAAAGGAACAGTTTTGATTGAATTTGAATAAAACGATTCCATGATTCACGAACAATTTATGCAACGTTGTCTCTATTTAGCTCAATTGGGTGAAGGGTACGTTGCTCCTAATCCGATGGTGGGGTGTGTTATTGTGAAAGATGGAAAAATAATTGGCGAAGGGTACCATAAAATGGTAGGCCAAAGTCATGCAGAAGTAAATGCAGTTGAATCTGTTCAGGATAAAACCCAATTGGAGGGAGCAACAGTTTATGTTTCCTTGGAGCCTTGTTCCCATTTTGGTAAAACTCCCCCTTGTGCTGATTTATTGATTCAGTTGCAAGTGAAACAAGTTGTAATTGGTTGCACAGATAGTAATCCGAAAGTAGCAGGAAAAGGAATTGAGAAGCTGAAGCGCTCAGGAATAGAAGTAATTACCGGTGTTCTGGAAGAAGAGTGTAAGCGTTTAAATAAACGATTTTTTACTTTTCATGAAAAACAGCGACCGTATGTCATATTGAAATGGGCACAAACCTTGGATGGCTTTCTAGATCGCTCACGAAAAACGAATGACACTGGTATCAACTGGATTAGCGCACCGGAAACAAAAGCCCTTGTACATAAATGGCGTTCTCAAGAACAAGCAATTTTAGTGGGTAGAAATACCATTTTACACGACAATCCCTCGTTGACAGTAAGGGAATTTCACGGTAAAAATCCTATTCGAATTGTTATTGATAGCCAATTGCAACTGAAAAATGACATGAATATTTTTTCAAAAGACGCACCAACAATTATTTTTAATCGATTAAAAAATCATACTAATAACAATGTTGAATGGGTAAAAATCCCTGAAACAAGTACGTCAAATATCCTTTCGGAGTTATACCACCGTGGAATTCAATCTGTTTTTGTGGAAGGAGGGAGTCGAACCTTGCAATATTTTATTGTAGATAATTTGTGGGATGAGGCGCGTGTTATTGTGGGTAAAAAGAATTTTGAGGAGGGGGTTAAAGCACCTGTAATCAGCAAAGTCCCTTCGGATACGCAACCATTTGGTGAAGACAACATTTATTATTATTATCGAAAATGATTGCATTAATTGGTTGTATTCTTTTTTCAAGTTTCATTTTCATTTTATTTAAGTTATTTCCAAAATTTGGAATCAATACCTTTCAAGCCATTGTTTTCAATTATGTTACTGCTTTTCTCTGTGGGTTTATTCTGTATGGCCACACGTGGAACGAAAAAGCGTGGACAGATACAAACTGGTTAATAGCCGCCCTGATTTGTGGTGTTTTGTTTATTTCTCTATTTGTATTAATGGGTAAAAGCTCACAAGTCAATGGGGTTGCGCGCACCTCCGTTTCTGTTAAAATGAGTATGGCTGTCAGTGCAATTTGCATTGGAATTAGTGTTTCAGAGACCTTTACTTTATGGAAAATACTTGGAATTTGTGCGGCAATTGTGGGTGTCTTATTGGTTTCCTTGGATCGTGAAAAAGACTCAGAAAACAAGTCCATTTGGATGTTATTTATCCTTTTCTTTGGTAGTGGGTTGTTGGATTTTGTATTGAATTTTGTTCAAAATCATTTGTTAACGCATGTAAGCGCGGCTTTATTTTCGGCAATTGGTTTCGGAATTGCTGGATGCATTGGAATGTTCATTATGACCATTTCGATTGTGAAACAAGAATCAACCTTAGAATTAAAAAACATACTAGCGGGAGTGTGCTTAGGAATCCCAAATTTTTTTTCGATTTATTTGTTAATAGAAGCTTATTCCTCAACAGGATGGAGCGATTCAACTGTATTGGCAATTGTAAATATTAGTATCGTGGTTATTTCGGCGATTCTTGGCTTTCTTGCCTTTAAAGAAAAATTGACTGCACAAAAGGTTTTTGGCTTGCTTTCAGCCTTAATCGCTATTGGCTTGTTGTATTACGCTAATTAGTTAAATACTTGTAAGAAATGAATGCCTTCGAAAATTGGTTATAGGCACTTTTTACATTTATATGCTTTCACACCACCTTTTTGTTTACACGGCTCAACAATAAACCATTTCGACCAGAAATAGTCTAATTTAACGATACTACCATCATTACACTCAATACAATGTATGTCATCACTTGTTGGAGAACAAACATATTCATTATAATTTTTACAATAGGCAGGCCTAATTAATAAAAAACCTGCAATACAGATGCAAAAAATTAAGATCAATATGTAAACAAAACACCCCTCGTTAGAATTCTCTTTCATTATTTTTTTTGTGAGTGCAAAAATAGTGAAAAAGAATAGAAATATACCGGTTAAATACACATAAGTATGATTTAATTTGTTAAAAAGAATAAAAATGATTTTTTAATGTAACAATATGATATTCAGTTGTTTACAAAAAAGGTGATTTATTTCGCGCTGCTTTAGGCAAAGTAATTTCCAAAACTAATTTGAAACTTTGGGTAAAGGTTAGTATGTTTTTAGAATGAATGTTACCTTAATTGCAATGCTTTCATTTTTTCCATCGCGTCCTTGATATGCGACACAGGTTCAATTATTAAGCGCAATTTTTCGTTTTGTTGAGCCAGTCTATACCCGCTTGGATTGCTTTGAATGGTATTCAACAAGTGCATGAAAGTTTCTGTTTCAAAAAATGGAGATTGTGGATTAGCAATGAAATACCCCACCAGTTTTTGTGATTTTATGACAATGCGCTCCATTCCCAATTCTTCTGCCAACCAGCGCAATCGAAACGAGATTAGTAATTCATTCACTTCTCTAGGCAGTGGGCCAAATCGATCAATTAATCGCTCCGAAAATTGATTTAATTCGATTTCTGTTTTTGAATTATCTAACTCTTGGTACAAACTCAAGCGCTCCGCAACATTGTTCACATAATCGTCTGGTATTCTAACTTCTTGATCGGTTTCAAAGATGCAGTCGTGCACAAAGGAATGAAAACTGTCTGTTTCTCTTTCGTCAAATAAATCTTTGAATTCGTTTTCACGCAACTCCTGCATGGCTTCATTTAAGATTTTTTGATACATCTCAAATCCAATTTCTGAAATAAATCCACTTTGTTCTCCTCCGAGTAAGTTCCCTGCACCACGAATGTCCAAATCTTTCATGGCAATATTGAATCCGGAACCTAAATCAGAAAACTGAACCAAAGCTTCCAAGCGTTTTCGTGCTTCTGAAGTTAAAAAGCTGAATTTTGGAGAAACGAGGTAACAAAATGCTTTTTTATTACTTCTTCCAACTCGTCCTCTCAGCTGATGTAAATCGCTCAATCCGAACTGGTGGGCATCGTTAATAATGATGGTGTTTGCATTTGAAATATCAATACCAGATTCAATGATGGTTGTGGCAATTAACACATCGTAATTTCCTTCAATGAAATCAAACATGACCTTTTCCAAGGCTGTACCATCCATTTGACCATGTCCAATACCAATGCGCACTCCAGGACATAATCGCTGAATCATTCCAGCTATTTCTTTGATGTTTGATAAGCGATTATTGACAAAAAAGACTTGTCCACCGCGACTAACTTCATAGGATACAGCATCGCGAATGGTTTCTTCATTAAAACTTATTATTTCCGTTAATACAGGCTGTCTATTAGGTGGTGGGGTGTTTATAATACTTAAATCTCTGGCGCCCATCAATGAAAATTGTAAAGTACGAGGGATTGGTGTTGCTGTTAAAGTTAGTGTGTCCACCGTTGCACGCAGTGTTTTAAGTTTATCTTTAACCGAAACTCCAAATTTTTGTTCTTCATCGATAATCATTAATCCCAAATCTTTGAATTTCACGCGATCTGCAGCAATAGCATGGGTACCGATGAGAATATCAATTTCACCATTGGCCACTTTTCTCAAAGTTTCTGTGGTTTGTTTGGCTGATTTAAAACGATTGATGTAATCTACCGTACATGGAAAATCTTTCAGTCGTTCCTTGAAACTACGAAAATGTTGCATCGATAAAATGGTGGTTGGAACCAAAATTGCTACTTGTTTCGAGTCTGCAACGGCTTTAAATGCTGCGCGAATGGCAATTTCAGTTTTCCCAAAACCAACATCCCCACACACCAGTCGATCCATGGGAGTTGCTGATTCCATGTCTTGTTTAAAGGCAGCCGTTGCTTTTGCTTGATCGGGTGTGTCCTCATACATAAAGGACACCTCTAGTTCATTTTGCAAATAAGTGTCTGGTGTAAATGCAAATCCTGGCTGACTTTTCCGTTTGGCATATAATTGAATCAAATCAAAGGCTAGTTCCTTGATTTTCTTCTTTGTTTTATTTTTTAACGTTGACCAAGCCTGTGTGCCCAATTTATTCATTTTTGGCACCGTTCCTTCCTTTCCGGTAAACTTCGAAATGCGATGAAGCGAGTGAATCCCAACATAAAGCACATCTCCATCTTTGTATACCAATCGAATTGCTTCCTGTGGTTTACCGTTTACATCAATAGTTTGCAGTCCTGAAAATTGTCCTACTCCATGATCAATGTGTGTTACATAATCTCCTTTTTGAAGGTTGTATATTTCCTTTAACGTAAGTGCTTGTTTGGCTTGTCGAAATCCTTCTTTTAACCTAAATCGATGGTAACGTTCAAAAATTTGATGGTCGGTATAGCACACCAATTTGAGTTCAGGAGCAATAAATCCTTCGTGCAATGCTAAATTCATGGAGGTAAAGGCGACATCTTGGTTTACATCCTGAAATATTTGGTGTAGTCGTTCAATTTGTTTAGGTTGATTGGAGAAAATTAGGTTGGTATTTTCCAATTTGCTGCGTTCTAAAAAATCGGTGGCCAGTAAATCAAAATTCTTATTGAAACTAGGTTGCGGTAAAAAATCAAATGAAATACTTTCCGTAGGTTTAAAATAGGTTTGCGCCCCCCATTCAACAATTCGAAAATGCGCAATTTCTTTGTTTGCTTCGGTAGGATGAAGGTATAAATCAGATGGAATAGCATGTTTGACCGTGGTGTTCAAGTTGCTATGAATTTTCACTGCTTTTTCATATTCGAGTTGTAAAACATCACCGAATTGTTCCACATGGCTAAACCATAAAATCGCTTCATTTCCAATGAATTCTAAAAAAGAAGCAACTCCTTCTTGAATCATAGAACCTTGAATATTTGGTACAATAAAGAAATAGTCGTGTTTTTTTTCCGAAAGTTGTGTAGCAGGGTCAAAGGTTCGAATAGAATCTACATCATCTCCAAAAAACTCAATCCGGAAGGGAAAATCATTGGC
>CAMBBW010000107.1 GCA_945863425.1 Lishizhenia tianjinensis | reverse complement strand
TCAAATTTTGATAAATCAGCACAACATGGTATTACTTCGATTTTTTCGGTGAATCCTTCAAATCCTGACCAGGAGCAAATTTCATTTTTACCGTTATGCGTTAAAGAAATAACGTGATCTGATTCAAGAAAAAACTGCTTTTCTTTACGCTTGAAATAGTTATATACCGTCCGGAAAATCGGATTGGAAAGCGACCATATTTTCCCATCTACTCGTTCATCAGCCCAAAATCCGCGCATATCAAAAAGAAATTTAACCCCTTGTATCCTTTTCATTTCTAATCCAACCAATGCAGCCAAATAACTTCTACAATGAGAGAGAACAAAAGAATGCTTTTTATGCAAGCTGAACGCAAGTTTCTTCATTCTCCAAACATCATACAAGGTTGAGAGAAGCGGAGGTTTTTTAGTATACGTTAAAGGATGCCAAATAACATTGTTTTCATCACACAGTCGTTGAATATGATCTTTGAGCTGTTCAAACTTTTCAGGTTTTTCAAAACTAATTAAATGAAAAACATATCCTTTTTTTGTAAGACCAAAAATATAAGGAAGAACCTGCGATTGACCAAGAGGATCCGTCATTCCATCATAGGAAATGTACAGTACATTCTTCTTTATTTCATCCATCTTTCATACCACATTTGGAACATCAATAAATACCACAACTTAAAATCATATTCCGATTTTCCAGAAAAGAACGCTGTTTTTAAGCGATTGACTGCTTCCCAATTGAACAAGCCCTGCTCTTTGATCGATTTTTCATTAATATAGGAATTTACCATGTCCTTCAATTCATTATTCATCCAAGCTGCAAGAGGAATAGCAAATCCCATTTTTGGTCGATCCATTTTTTCCTTTGGGATGTAGTTATGAACGATTTCTCGAATAATGTGTTTTTTTATTCCATTATGGTATTTATAGTCATTTGGTAATTGTGCAGCATACTCAATAACTCGGTGGTCTAGAAAGGGCTCTCTTCCTTCCAGACTCGCTGTCATCGTTGCCCTATCAACCTTTTGAAGGATATCATCTACTAAATACGTCTGATAATCAATTGCCATCATGTAAGAAAGAGGTGAAAATGATTCATTTCCTAATTCTTTTGATGTATAAGCAGTAATTAATTTTTCAGGGTGAAATTCCAATAATTCTGTTAATTGCTTTTCAGTATATTGTTGACTCAAACTCAACATCATCTGCTCAGCGGATGGATCCCTAAGCAGAGATTTTAGCTTTTCATACCTATTTGGGAAATTATACTTGTTTTTCAAAACAGGAATGCGATTCGCCGGTACAAAATTCATCAATTCAGCCATCGCTATGCGCGCAAACCCAGGAATCGATTGTAATTTTTTTCCATACCTCATCAGGTAATCGTATCTATTATATCCAGCAAAAACCTCATCGCCAGCATCCGCAGACAAAGCTACGGTGACTTGTTTTCGGGCCATAATGCTTACCAAAGTAGTTGGAATAGCACTGCTATCAGCAAATGGTTCGTCGTAGTAATAAGGCAAATCTGAAATCAAATCCAAGGCATCTTTTTGAGTACATTCAATTTCTGTGTGATCCGTACCCAGAAAGCCTGCCGTTTGTCTGGCATATTCTGCTTCATTTAATCCAATATCAGGAACAGAAATAGTGAATGTTTTTAATTTTTCCGTTCGGTCCTTTTGTAACAAGGCAGTAACTGCAGTACTATCATATCCTCCGCTTAAAAAAACACCAACAGGTACATCTGCCACCATCCTATAATTACATGCCGATGATAAAAGTGCTTCAGTTTCTATTTTAGCCGTTTCAAAATCAACAGTCAATTTTGGTTTATTGTATGCGTCATAGACATTCCAATATTGAGTTTGGTTTTCCGGCAAAACCCGATCAGCTATATTATTTTCAGCAAGCGAAAAAGTTATGGTATGACCCGGTTTTAATTTGAAACAATCGCTAAAAATACAATGCGGCGTTGGTACATTACCATATTGCATAAAGGCTGCAACGGAATTTTTGTTTAATTCCTTTTTAAATCGAGGATGCTTGTGAAAGGATTTAAGTTCAGAAGAAAACAAGAACAATCCATCCTTGAAATAATAAAAAAATGGTTTAACACCTGCACGATCCCTAACACAATAAACTGTATTATTTTGTGTGTCATAAATTACGAACGCAAACATACCAATGAATCGATCTATGCATTTTTCTCCCCATTCGGCATAACTATGAATAATTACCTCAGTATCAGAGTTTCCCGTAAATGAGTGTCCTAATTCTACAAGTTCTTTCTTTATTTCAGCATAATTATACACCTCTCCATTGAAACAAATCCATAAATGCTGAAATTGCATAGGTTGCTTTCCATGTTCTGATAAATCAATAATTGAAAGTCTACGGTGACCGAAACCAACTTGTGCGTGGGAGTTTGCCAATAACTCAATCCCACTTCCATCCGGCCCCCTATGATACAAGGTATCTGTCATTGATTGTAAAATATCAATACCAGATGTTTTTTTAAAATCAATAAAGCCTGAAATTCCGCACATAGTAGTTTAAGGTTGTCCGTTTTACAAAAGTAGTAGGAAAAAGAATGCAATTGCAGACTTATTTTCTCTATTTTTGAATCGTTTACAATTTACGCCATGAAAAACATCGATTTTTCGATTGTACTTTATAATGATCACACCAATAAACTAACTTTTTTTACAGGGTTTGATATCTTGATGTTGTTATTATGGCTGACAATAATTTTAATAATTGCGAGCTGGATTAGAACCCAAAACGCGCACAAGGAACACTACAAATATTTCATGAGAAACCTGTATTTTAAACTAGGATTCTCATTTATTTTTGCATTCTACTACATTTTTTTCATACATGGTGGAGACACAGTTGCTTTTTTTGATGCATCTAGGGTTTTGACAAATTTACTGTTTAAACACCCGGAGTTTTACCTACAAGAATGGCCTACTTACACGCTCGCAGAGGGGTATGTAAATCATTTCACTCCCGAAACCGGTTTCCCACCCGGATGGATTGCCCGCGAACCAGAAGGATATTTTGTTAGTAAATTATTTTCAATCACAAACATTATTACAGGAAATAGCTATTTAACCGCCACTGTTTTTGCCGCTTTTATAACATCCTTAGCATCCTTCAAATTATACGATTTTATCGTGTCCTTTGGTTTAACTGACTACAAAAAACTAGCAACTTACTTTCTTTTTATTCCATCCCTTTGTTTTTGGTGCACAGGCGTTTCTAAGGATGCATTAATTGTAATCTGCGTCTGCTATTTAATTCCTACGATTTATAACTTGTTTACTGGAAAATCAAAAGTAAAGCTTTGGAACATCATAATAATTTTATTTCTTTTTTGGATTCTTTTGAACATCCGTTCATTTATGCTGGCCGTAATTATTGTTCCCTTTATTTTTGCCTTTAATGTTCAAATTGCAAAACGATATTTAACCAATAAAGTTATTCGAGGAATATTTCGATCTTTTGTTATTGCAATTGGTTTCGCTTTCATTGGTTTTTATTTTTCTGGTGAAACCGCTCAGAAATACCTTAAAGAAGCCGAAGTTACCCAGGAAGATTTTAAGACAAATAAAATTTATACAGGAGCAAAGTATGATTTAGGTGATGTGAGTTATACCCCAACTGGATTATTAAGAGCAATGCCCCTTTCAATATTTACTGGTATTTATCGACCATTTCCCTGGGAGGCATTATCACCAGGATTAATTCTTAATGGGATTGAATGCATATTTTTATTCTATTTTACTATTGTGTTTCTAACTAAAGGTAGAAGAAAAAGAATAGCCAGGATAAGGGATTCTGATATTTTAACGTTTGCCTTGTATTTCGTAATTATCTTCGCTTTTATGACCGGCTTTACCTCAGTTATTTTTGGGATTCTCGTTAGATTAAGAGCACCTCTACTCCCCTTCTTTTTGTTACTGCTAACAATCAAACCAAAAGAAGATACAGATCTAGAACAAGAGGAATCCGTCGAAACGCTTGAAGCAAATTAATCAGCTATGATGGTAAGGCTCTCCCTTGCGGATTGTCAGGGCTCGATACAATTGTTCTAAAAAAATCATTCGAACCATCTGATGGGAAAAAGTCATTTTTGAAAGACTAAATTTACTGCTTGCCCGCGCATATACCTCATCAGAGAATCCATACGAGCCTCCAATTACAAATACAAGATCTTTGCTTGAATGTAAAAAAGAAAGGTCTAAAAACTGCGCGAACTCCACTGATGAAAAATGTTTCCCATTTTCATCCAACAAAATAACTTCCTGATTAGGTGTAAGCTGTTTTAAAATCAGGTTCCCTTCTTCATTTTTTATTTGATTAATAGATAAGTTTTTTACATTTTTTAAGTCTGGGAGGTCAATTCTTTCGAAAGGTATGTAATGTTTAAGCCTATTCTGGTAATTTAATTCCCCTTCTTTCAGAAAGGATTCAACCGTTTTTCCAACACAAATAAATTTGATTTTCATCGATGAAAGGTTTGTTCAATTTTATCTGCCAAAACAGCACTTAATTTATAATAACTTTCATTCGTCCATCCAGCAACATGCGGAGAAAACAATACATTTTCTTGCCTTAACAAAAAATTTAATTCTTCAGGAACTTGGTTCGTAAAAAATGAGGAGAAATCGCTTGGCTCATATTCCAAAACATCCAAGCAAGCACCTCTCACTTTTCTTGTTTTCAATCCTTCAACTAATGCCCTTGTGTTAACTATTTTGCCGCGCGATAAGTTTAACAAAAAAAATGGATGATGAAATTTATTTATATATTGATTATCAAAAAGTTGATCAGTTTCCTGAGTCAATGGAACATGAAAACTCAACACTTCAGCTTGTTCGAAAATTTCCTCCATCGTAGCTTCTATTACATTTCGATTCGTGAAGTTTTTTTTGTATTTATCGTAGGCTAGTACCTTACAATCAAATCCTTCCAGTTTTTTTGCAAAGGCACTGCCATTGTTTCCGAATCCAATGATGCCAATCGTTTTTCCGTCTAATTCAATTCCTCGATTATCTTCTCTATTCCAAATACCCTTACGCACCTCTTGATCCCCTTTATTCAACTGATTAAAAAGACCTAATATCATGCCTAAAGCATGTTCTGCAACAGCATTTCTATTACCTTCGGGAGAATTGAACACAGCAATATTGTTATGATTACAATAATCTAAGTCTATATTTTCAAGTCCAGAACCAGAACGAGCAATAAAACCAAGATTTATACTCGATTTTAAAAAATCTTCATCTAATTTAAATTTTGCGCGAATGACCAAGCCACAAGCATCTTTAATGGTTTCCTTAACTTCCTTATCATTATAAAGGGTGGCGTCTTCACATAAATATCCTAACTTGGATAAACGCTCAGCCAATATTGGATGAACCGCATCAATAAAAACAACTTTTTTCACCAATTAAATCTGATAAAGCAACATACCAACCGTAAAATAAATAAAAAGT
The DNA here is from genome assembly GCA_945863425.1 of Lishizhenia tianjinensis. Lineage (GTDB taxonomy): Bacteria > Bacteroidota > Bacteroidia > Flavobacteriales_D > Crocinitomicaceae > UBA952. The sequence goes on along the minus strand of CAMBBW010000107.1, from coordinate 2,735 downwards.
CCGATAACATCATTCAATGTAGTGATAAAAGGCCCGGTTGCAAGCGCTGGATCGATATTGTTTTTATGTAAAATCAATGGAATTAACGTTCCAATTATTGCAGCAAAAACCACAACAACAAATAGGGAAATACTCACAACAAACCCAAGTGTTGAGCTAGCAAAAATAAAAGCAATACCATAAATCAAAACAGAAAGAAGTGCCCCGTTCATTAAGCCAACTAATCCTTCCTTCAATAGTTTTTGCATTATTGATCCAATTTGATCATTTCCTTTTGCCAACGATTGAACTACGATTGCTGAGGATTGAACACCAACATTTCCACCAGTGGCCGTAATGAGTGGAATAAAAAATGCCAATGACGGAACCAAAGTAATTCCATTTTCATATTGAGAAATAACTTGGGCACTAAAAATTCCCCCAACCATACCAATCAATAACCAAGGCAATCGGGCGCGGGAAATTCTCCAAACACTAGCGTTTAATTCTATTCGTTCTGAAATACCTGATGCCAACTGAAAGTCCTTATCCGCTTCTTCTTTAATTAGATCTACAACATCATCCAAGGTTATTCGACCCACTAATTTATTTTGAAAATCAACAACAGGAATTGCCACCAAATCATATTTTTCCATGATTTTTGCAACCTCTTCGTCTGAGTCACTAGTTTTTACCGAGATTATGTTTTTGGATTGAAAAATTTCTGAAATTTGGGTTTTGGGACTTGCAAAAAGTAATCGTTTCAGGGATAATAACCCGATAAGTTTGTTTAATTCATCAACTACATAAATATTGTAAACCTTCTCAACATCTTCTGCTTGTCTACGCAACTCAACAATTGCACGATCTACCGTCCAATTCATGTTTGCTTGAATAAACTCTTTTTGCATCAATCCACCAGCTGTGTTCTCATCATAGTTTAATAAATCAACGATATCTTCAGCCGCCTCGTCATCCTCCATTTGAGAGATCACTTCATGAATTTGCTCATCGGTTAATTCACCTAATATATCCGCTGCATCGTCAGAATCTAGATTTTCTAATTGATCTGCGATTTCTTTAGTGGTTAAAGATGCTAAGAAACGATCTCGTACATCCTCATCCAATTCCATGAGAATATCGGCCTGAGTATCTTCATCTACAAGAAAATAGATGAATTTTGCTTCATCATTCGTTAATTGATCCAGTATTTCAGCAATATCGGCATAATGAAGCTCCAAAACATTTTCATGAAACCACGAAGTGTCTTGTTCGACATATTTTAGTCGAAGCACATCAATAAACTCCTTGGTAAGTATAAACCTCATGTAATTGCTTTTTTCTATCAGATCTAAATGAGTGTTGCAAAGGTAATGCGATTCATTCAAAACATACAATTAATTTATACGCTGTTTCATAAATAAGGTTATTTTGTAACTTTGCCTACTTACTTTTGTTTTATCCTTCTCAACACATCACTTATGAAAATCAGCGTTTTTTTCTTTTTTACTGCCCATTTCTTATTGCTATCTCTTAATTCTTGTAAGGAAAACAAGGTGCCTGAAGCGAAAACAAAGGTTATGATCGACCCGGACAAACAAAGTGAATTCGACAATTTAGTATCTGCCATGGATGCATCAACTCCTTCGGACTCATCCTCATCTTTACGTTTTGAGAATGACGAATTCATGAAAAAACAATTACATCTTTTTTATTATGGGAATATTTCAAGTACAAAATGGGTTTTTGAAGAAGAAAAAAAGAATGGTAAAAAACGCATAGTTCGTTTTTATTTTAATAATGGAAAATTATTTCATTCAAAAGAAATCACATTCGAAGAAGAATTAATTTTTGAATCCAATTCTTATTACAACGAAAAAATGGAAGGAATTTATTCCAGTAATCGTTCATCCAAATCTTATGACGAGTTAGAAAAAGCTGCTCTCAAACCTTGTGATTTTGTTGTACACAATTTCAAAGAATGTATGGATATTAAGGATGCCAAAGGAAATTATGAAACAAAATTTATAGAATTGATACATTTCGAAGGAATTGATTTTTTGAGAGTTGGAAAAAAATCCGCAGATGGGCTTTGGTCAGATATCATAATTCCTGAAATGACTGACTCTATTCGCGGATTGGAAAAATCAACATCAAACATTGGTAAAAAACTCAAATTAAGCTTTAGTCTCAAAAATAAAAACGGTTTCGATTTTCAACGATTGGAATCACTTTCGTATTAGTTTCTTTAACTTTTACCATTTTTTAAGCTTCTTATTAAACTTAAAAGCATAGTTTCGTGTTTTATAAACTTGTACTATGCAATTCCATATAAAATCTTTATTCTTTGTTTCATTATTTTTCGCTTTATTCACAACAGATTTAGTAGCGCAAAAAATGAGCGTTACAGGGCGTGTTTTTGATTCAACGGGAATTTATCCTATTGAAAAAGCTTCTGTTCTAGCGGTACGTTTTAAAGATTCCTTGCTGTTAGGGTTTGCCCGCACTGACGTAACTGGGAATTTTCATCTGAATAGTTTTCCACCGGATTCCTTTACATTGATCATTGAATATAAGGGATATGACGAAAAAAGCTACTTCATCTTTGGAAACAACTCCAACAATGAAATCAATATTCCTTCCATTAAACTATCCGCCAAATCCAAGGATTTGGAAGAGATCGTGATTTTCTCTAATAAAAGCGCCATATTTTATCGAGGAGATACACTCGTGTATGCGGCTGATTCTTTTAAAGT
>CAMBBW010000106.1 GCA_945863425.1 Lishizhenia tianjinensis | reverse complement strand
TAAATTACCATTATTTTCAATTTGACGATTACCTTTGCTTGTGTTCAATAGTAAAACCATTTATTTTTTCTGGCTCGGAATTCGATCCTTCGGAAATTCATTCGGGTTCATTATTCGCCATGGCTATTTCATGTATTTTTTGATTCCTTTTACTTTATTAGGTGGAATCTATTATTACGGATACAAACTTCAAACGAACGTTTTTGAGGCTAAATTAGATTCTATAAATGGACTTGTTTGGTACCTTATCTATGCCCTCATAGAAGTATCTGTCGGGTTGTTATTGATGCGATTTGCCAAGTACATGGTTGTTGCTTTACTTTCTCCCCTTTTGGCTCACATTTCAGAAAAAACAGAACGAATTTTAACCGGGGTTAAACAGCCATATAGTTGGCATCAATTCAAAGAAGATATCATTAGAGCGGTAAAACTCATCATCCGTAATTTCATTTGGTATTATTTGTATTTTCTTATTATTCAATTGGTTGCATTTATATTTTGGGAAAAACCAAGTGAAAGTCCCTTGCAATGGCTGAATGTGTTGATTTGTGCTTATTACTACGGGTTTAGCTTTATGGATTATGTAAACGAAAGAAGAAGAAGAAGTGTGAATGAAAGCATTGCTTTTATCCGCAGTCATAGTGGATTAGCCATTTCAATTGGCTTGTTGTACTACTTCATGATTTTTGTACCGGTGGACCTGAAAATTTTCTTTAATTACTCTCTAACCCTAGCAAATACACTTGAATTATTCACTCAACTATTTTGGTGGATACTCGCTTCCTCTGCCCCCATTTTTGGAATTGTAGCGGCTACGATTGCTATGAACGAAATTGATCCGGCGAAGTCAGTAGAATCCGAAAAAACAAATCTTAGTGACGAATTATAACTTTACGACTAATTGATTTAGAACCAGGAGCGTCAATCGTTACAAAGTAAACACCGGTTTTGAAATTGGAAATAGCAATTGTTTTTGAATTTACAATTGCGTCTTTGTACACAACGTTCCCTAAAATATCAACCATTTTCAACGTGCCATTTTCCATCCCATTTACAGAGATATTTATGTAATCTGATGCAGGATTTGGGACAATAGAAACCGTTACATCTTCCTTAATTGGTTTAACGGATGCTACAAAATCAATGATTAAATCCACAGAATCAGAATAACCTGAACCAAGGTCTGAAATATAATACCGGTAATGTGCTTGACCGCTTGTAAAATCGTCCGGATTAATCTGAGGTTTCATTTTACCATATTCGCCGTCAGCAATATTAAAAAGCACTGATTGAGAACCGGGTGTTGACCAGGGGTTTCCTATCATTTGTGTAGAAGAATAACAGGTTCCACCAAAAGCATCAGTACCATGACCCCAACACAAGCCATCTGCCCAACCCGTTGGAACATTCACTTTCATGCGGGTTATAATCCATTGATGCGTTTGACCAGTATTGTTTACAACATCAAACGGAACATCAAAAACAGCATTGCTTGGCGCAGTCATTTGGTGCGTCCCTCCTGAAATATCAGCTGTTTGACCATCCAACGTAATAACAATTCCATCCTGAGCGAAGGCTGCTAACGAAATTAAAAATGAAAGTGCAAATACTATTTTTTTCATGACCTATGTGTTGTGATTAACAAACTTAATTAAAATAATCCAGTTTTCCAAACAAAAACCTTACCGAAGTAGTGAAACGAATCCACGTTTAGAAATTTGAACTCCATTAGCATCATTTACTTGAACTTGATAAAAATACGTATCATTAGTTGCATCAAGACCTGAAGATTGAATTTTGCCATTCCATCCAATAAGCGCATCCGCTGTTTCAAAAATGACTTGTCCCCAACGATTATAAATGTTTAGGCTATATTCTATTGGATCAATGTTAGTTAAGATTGGTAAGAATGAATCATTCAAATTATCGCCATCGGGCGTAAAAGCATTGGGAATGTAAATCAGTGGTTTATACACAAAACAAAAATCATTCGAATGACTTTTTTCAGCGAAATTGTAAAAATTCAGTGCCTCTATAGCTTCAATTCGGTAACAGATTTCGCCTTTGAAATCAATCGCTTTTACATCATCTTCATAGGTTAATTGTCCACTTGGCACTACTGCTATTGGCGAAGGATCAAAAACTCCATTCGGCCCTCGATAAATTCTGTATTCAATTATGGAACCATTAAAACCTTCATACGGTGTCCATTGAATGAAATTAATCAATTCAATTTCATCCGCTACACCGGATAAAAAAACCGTTTTTACAACATTGGCAGGGTTACCTGTTGTGCCGCAACTATCCACATACCGCGATCTGTATTGCCAAGGTTTTTCGCGAACATCAGCTGTAGAATCAAGAAAAAACACATTATCGGAATTGGCTGAAACACGGGCAATTTCTTCATAGGCATTGTCAAAATTTAATCGTTGAAAAATGACTTCTTGCACACCTACAGATTCGTCAATATAATCATGCAATTCAATATTACCTTGCTCCACTGTAGCTAATTTAAAATAATGATACGATGGTTGTTGCGGAAAGGGAACTTGAAAACAAGTTGGATCAGAAAACGCTTTGTTTCCGTTTACGAAAACTGCTTGAATAACAAAACAATACGCTCCACCGCCACTCACAGGAATTCGAATAATTGTATCAGAAGTAGCGCTAACCTGAGACCAAGCACCATTATTTTTTGCAAAAATCCGATATTCCATGACAGGTTGGCCTCGGTATTTTGACCATGAAAGCTCCACCTCTTGCTCACACATAAAGACCTTTGAACTCACTTTCATAGTAACATGAATAGGGCTTTTGGCTGATGTTTGATACGTTACTGGAACGGCAGAAGTGTAACAAGAGTCAAAGGCTGCAACTGAATAGGAAAAAGGGCCTGTCGATAAATCTGTTGCATAACCATAAGAAGTATTTGAAATTCCCCAAACGGTATCTAATTCTACTAAAAACCCGGCGTCGTTAAATGTGTAAACTACATATCCATAGGTGTCAGGTTGCTGATTTTGATTCCAAATTAATAGAATTTCTGACGTGGCGGTATCAATTCCTGCGGACAAAATCGTAGGAATATCCGGTGTTAACATGTCCTCAAAATCATCTCCTGCTACATTCGAGGTAAAATCACACACTTCTGTAGGTAATATAATTTTATATGAAATATAGGCTTGGCAAATATCGATGGTGTCCTTATATGTAGTTGTAGCATAAAGCGTACTATCAATCAAAGAAAAAACACCCGTAGGAAACTCTCTGTATATGTGATAATAAGAATTATAACTACTTAAAGGATTGGTTTTAGGTTTATTCCATTGCAAAATTGCCGTACCATTATTTGGGTTCACCACATTTAAACGAATGTTGGCAATCGTGTCAGAATTTTTAGTTATGTTTCCATTACAACCACTGCGAACACCAATATAAAAATGATTCGCTGAATTTATAGCAGGAACGATGGCTGAAGTGGTTGAAATATCAGTAAACGTTGCTAAAAGCCCATTTTCTAAAGAGTGTAATTGGTATTCTACAAATGTCCCCAATGGATTTGAGACGGGGGGCCAATTTATCGTTAATTCTCCCAAATCATTGGTTTCGATGCACGAAATTTGGGTGGCGGGAATAATTCCGGGATTTACAACAAAAATAGTCACTGTAACATAGCTTATTTTGGGTACAGGACAGTAATCATCTTGCACTTTGAAAACAAAATTATAAGGAATCACATCTGCGGATATGCCATATTGATTGACTAAGTGATCACACGTTGTTTGCCAAGTAAAGGTGGTGGAAACTTGTTGAGAGCCACTAATTGGTGCTGCAGAATTAAGCATGGCACATGGTTCGATGTCACATCCCGTCGAGGAAGTTAATCCCGCACCAAACATAGGACCGGAAGCCGTTAAATAAAGTTGTTGTGGGGTTGTTCCATCTTGCAAAAATTCTGGATCTACCGCATTTAGATTGAAAGTCAACAAATCACCAGCATTGACGGTGGTTGAAAAGGATCCACCAAATGGAGGTGTGATTACGGGTGAATTATTGGCTGAATTGCAGGGCATAACCACCAATTGCATCTCACGTTCCACCTCCGAAATCAACACGCCTTGACGGAAAGATTGAACACGGATTTTAACTAAATAATTACCCGAATTGAAACATGTAAAAGTTAATTCGCCAGTTAATGGGTCGACGGCCGCTGGAATATTGGAAGCATTAAAAGTTGCATCCGGCGTTGGGTTGGTGTAAGAAAATCCAGGTTCAAATGCTATTGGATTTGGGGTAATCGGCGGATTGTAATTTGCTCCCGGAAAATAATTAAATGGCACACCAAAATCAAAATGAATGGAATCCAAATCAGGATCCACCGCGTTCATATTGTACCGATATGGACTTCCCGCGCAACTCACAAAATAAGGCTCTTGTAGAAACTGTGGTGAAGAATCCGTACAGCCTGAACCAGTAGCACTTGGAATCGCAAATATTTTAGCGGCCAAGGTAATCCCATAGGTTGAAGGATTAGAAATATTGGTTAACGCTCCACTTCTCGAATAGTTTTCATAAGTAAATATCCATCCGGCAGCAGGAGGAATTCCATTAAGCACAATGGGTAAACTACGATACAAAACTCGCTCGATTGCACCAATTCCATTTCCGCCCGCACTACCGGATCCGCATTGCAATTGAGAAGCAAATCCAGGCAACGCATTACACAAGGGGGAAACATCTTGACGTGAAACAAAAGGCAAACTAATTGAGGTAATACTGGAATGATTCCATACGCGCAAATTTTCTGAAACAATGTTAACTTCAGCACCATTGCAATCGCGGTAAAATGCTAACTCAAATACATAAGCATTTCCTCCAACACATTTATAGGTCAATTCTCCTCCCATTGCATGGGAAGCGTTCACTTTTGAATAGAATCCAAAAAGAAGAATGAGAATTAAACTATATTTCATCAATACAAGAACGATTAGAAATGCTTTCTATTTTAACGAAAACCAACGAATAAAGTTGCTATCCAGCACTCACAATGGTCATTTGACCCCAATCTAAATAAGTTTTTGCCAAAAGTTGAAGTTTTTCGGGAGTAATCTCATGTATTTTTTTGATATAATTATCATAAAATGAAATATCCAATCCAAAGGCGTGAACGCCTACATACAAATCGGTCATTGCGTATGGACCATCCGCACTTTTCAGCAATTGGCCCAATAGATAATTGCGCACTAAATCCAACTCATCTGCAGGAATTAATTCCTGATTAAGTTTTTCTATTTCAGCGCGAATCTCAGCAATAGCAGCATCTTTATGTTCTTTACCAACCTCGGTTGCAATTAGGAAATATCCGGTTTCATGAAATTCAGAAAGCATAGATCCCACCCCATAAGTAAATCCTTTATCCTCTCTTAAATTACTCATCAATCTGCTACCAAAATAGTCACCTAAAATCGTATTCAGAATGGTGACATCAACAAAGTCATCTTTTTTACGATTAAATAAGATTCTTCCCACCCGAATAGCTGTTTGCAAAGCATCCTCTTTTTCAGTGTGAAACGATCCAGGAGTATTTTGTAGGTTTTTGTTATATTGTAACGGAAGATTATTTACAAAAGGAATCAACATGTCTTCCATTGAAACGATCGTTTCTTCTTGAAAATCGCCAATCAGCACCACTTTAAATAATCCGGAAAGATAAAATGCTTTGTGAAAATCAATAATTTCCTGTCGTGTAATCGAATTATAATTATCTTCATTGATTACTCTTCCGTAATCGCTATTGGCAAATAGGTTCTTTGAAAACTCTCTTTGAGCCAAAAAGCTAACTTTTTGCATGTTTATTCGGAGTTTTTGCTTCCTATCTTCCTTCAATTCTTGAATTTCTGATTCACTGAAAGTAACCGCTGAAATACTTTGACAAAAAAGCACCAGTAATTCCGCTAACTTGTCATTCAACCCATATAAACTCAAAACAACCGATTCATGACCCAAGGAAATATCATGAAAGCCACCTAAATTGTCCAATTCAGTATGAATTTCAGTAGAGTTCATCTTATCCGTACCGGACAATAACAATCCACTGACCAAAGAGGCCAACCCAATTTTTCCGTTGGTACTTCCGGCATTGAAATATAACTCAATGCGAGATGTAGCATTTGGAACTTGTTTCTGAACAAAAAACGGAACAGGAAATTCAGTCCGAATTTCAGGGGCAACAAAATCAATAGAATCAATTTGTTTCAACTCAGGAGTTTGTGATCTATCTACCATTATTTTGTGCTTTTGATTCGTAAAACAGAACAATTTTTCTTTTTGAATATACTTTTTCCCAAAGTACTCATGTGTTTTGGAGTAATTGATTGATAGACCATTAAATCCTCATTAATTCCTCCCGCATCTCCGAGTAATTCGAAATGGCATAAATTCATTGCCCGATTCAATAATCCTTGATCTTGAAATTCACGCGCTGTCCGAATTTTTATGTTTAATCTTTCTAATTCCGGGACTGACATTTCTCTTGAAACAAACTCATCGATAATTTTCCAAATTTCAACGTCCACTTGCTCGAAAGAAACACCATCATTGAGCTTTCCTGAGATCATTAACAAGCCATCATCCAAGGATCCTGTAATGTAGGCGCCAATTTCGGAAACCAAATTGAGTTCTTTTTTTAAACGAATATATAACCGAGAGGATTTTTCGCGACCCATGGCATCTGATATCAAATCTGCCACATAATATTCCATTGTTTTTCTTGATGCCATTTTGAATGCATAATAAAATGCATTTGCAGGTACATTTCGTTCAAGTGTCAATTTCCGAAATTCTTTTTGAATAGGTTCGGAAGGTAAAATGCGCGCTGGCTTTAATTTTCCTGGTATAGAACCGAACCAGTATTCAACGCGTTCTTTGATAAATGAAAATTCAAAATTGCCAGCCACACATAAAATTGCATTTCCGGGATGGTAATATTTTTGGAAAAATGCTTTTACATCTTCCATTTTTGCATCCTGAATGTGCTTAATGTCTTTACCAATGGTTGCCCATTTATACGGGTGTTTTTTATATGCCAAGGGTCTTAATTCAAGCCAAACATCCCCATACGGTTGATTCAAATAACGTTGTTTAAATTCTTCAATAACTACTTGTTGTTGCACTTCCAGGCTTTTATCGGTAAATGCTAATGATAGCATTCGATCGCTTTCCAACCACAACGCAGTATCCAAATTTTGAGCAGGAAGAACATCGTAATAATTAGTGATGTCATTGCTCGTAAAAGCGTTACTTTCACCACCGGCTCGTTGTAAAGGCGCATCAAAATCAGGTATGTTTATTGATCCACCAAACATAAGATGCTCAAATAAATGCGCAAAACCCGTTTTTTCCTCTGACTCGTCCCGTGCCCCCACATCATACAAGATATTCACCACTGCCATTGGAGTTGTACTATCCTTGTGGAAAATCACTTTTAATCCGTTATCTAACTCAAATCGTTCAAATTCAATCATTAAATGAATATTTAGGGGAATTTTGTTCCAACTTGGCTTGGTTAAATTCAGTTATTATTTCTTTCACAACCTCCGAAGCGGGAAGAATAGATTCTATTAATCCGGCAATTTGACCAATTTCTAGCTCACCTTCTATTAAATCACCTTCAAACATTCCTTTTTTAGCCCTTCCTCTGCCAAGAAGTTGTTCTAATTCTGTTGTGCTTGTCCCCCGAGAATATGCTTGTTCCAATAGGTTATAAAACTCATTTTTTAAGAGCCTGACAGGGGTTAATTCTTTCAATGTTAGAACTGTATCACCTTCCGCTGAGTGGATAATTTTATTTTTAAAATTCTGGTGAGCACTTGATTCAAGAGTGGCAACAAAACGACTTCCAATTTGAACCCCATCCGCACCGAGATTCATCGCGGCTAGCATTGCTCGTCCGGTTCCAATTCCACCAGCGGCAATGATTGGTATCGTAATTTCCTTAGCCACCATGGGTATTAAACACATTGTAGTTGTTTCATCACGACCATTATGACCACCCGCTTCAAATCCTTCAGCAACAATTGCATCTACTCCAGCTTCTTGGGCTTTCAGGGCAAACTTAACACTAGAAACGACATGAACAACCGTTATTCCATGAGATTTTAGGTGATTTGTCCATGTTTTGGGATTACCTGCTGAGGTAAAAACAATAGGCACCTTATACTTGATGATTGTTTCAAT
>CAMBBW010000105.1 GCA_945863425.1 Lishizhenia tianjinensis | reverse complement strand
TAGCCTACTCTACAGACAAAAACAAATTAACAATAAAAAAAGTAGATCATGAACGAAATTATTTGTCCAAATTGTAAAAAAGCCTTCAAAGTTGATGAAGCAGGATTTGCTGATATTTTGAAACAAGTTAGAGACCATCAGTTTGAGGAAGAACTGGGAAAACGACTTAAACTTGCCGATAATGAAAAAGAAAGTGCTATAAAACTAGCTGAAGCAACTCTTAAAAATAAAATGCAAGAAGATTTAGCCAAAAAGGATAAAGAGTTACTAGAATTAAAGGCTAAAACTGAAAAAGACTTCGCCGACCAACTTGCCAAAAAAGAAACCGAACTTGCTAGTGCTAAGTCGAAATTAGAAAATGCTGAAACCGAAAAAAAACTTTCAGTCACAGAGGCGGTTCAAAAAATTGAAAAAGAACGAGATGCATTTGCGAATGAAGTTAAGAACAAAGAACTAGAAAAAGTAAATTTGGAAAGTAGTTTGAAGCAACAATTTGCTACTGAACTAAAGACCAAAGATGATATCATCAAAATGAAAGATGAAGAGATTACGTTGCGCAAGGACATGAAATTGAAACTGTCCACTAAAATGATTGGTGAAACATTGGAGCAACACTGCGAAACGGAATTCAACAAACTAAGAGCAACCGCTTTTCAAAATGCTTATTTTGAAAAAGACAATAATTCAAGTTCAGGAAGTAAAGGTGATTTTATCTTTCGAGAAAATGATGAACACGGCAACGAAATCATTTCCATTATGTTTGAGATGAAAAATGAATCGGATACAACAGCCACAAAAAAACGAAATGAGGATTTCTTCAAAGAATTAGATAAGGACCGAAACGAAAAGAAATGTGAGTATGCAGTATTAGTTTCATTATTAGAGGCAGAAAGCGAATACTACAACACAGGGATTGTAGATGTTTCTCACAAATTCACTAAAATGTACGTGGTTCGACCACAATTCTTCATTCCTATTATTACATTGCTACGCAACGCATCGATGAACTCAATGCAATACAAAGCGGAACTTAGTTTGATGAAAAATCAAAATATCGACATTACGCATTTTGAGGACAACATCACGAAATTCAAAGAGGGTTTTGCAAAGAATTATGAATTAGCGAGTAAAAGGTTTAAAACAGCAATTGATGAAATTGATAAAACAATTGATCATTTATATAAAACCAAAGAAGCCTTATTATCCTCTGAAAACAATCTCCGTTTGGCGAACAACAAAGCTGAAGACTTAACCATTAAAAAATTAACCAACGGAAATCCAACGATGAAAGCGAAGTTTGATGAACTTAAATAAATTTATTTACCACATTTACCGTTAATTTTCCTAATGAACATCAAGACCAAAAATACACTGCCCTTCCTTCTCTGGATAATGCTATTCGCACAAAACGTAAGTTTTTCTCAAAACTATTTCATAACCTTATCAAAGGATACAATCGCTTGTAAACAGATTAATTTTTTCGACACGAACGCACAAGGAAAAATGATAGACATTGAATACGTTAATCAAAATAATGAGACCATTCGACTGAAGAAAAAGGATGTTCCTGAAATTAACCTTTTGTGTCAAGATGGAGCAATTTACTTGCGAATGCCATTGAAAATTAAAAAAACAGATGGGTATTATCGGTATGGTAAGCGAATGGTTAAAGGTAAAATTACTGTGGATGTGTATGATGATGTGCAAACGAGCTATAAATTGAAAGAAAATTTTAACGGTTCGTACAATGCACAGGGTGTGATGAAGGAAAGTAGAGAGGGGCTTTATATGCGCCACGTTAGAATGCCGAATGGTACTGTTTACGAAGTTTCTGGGCTAAAAGGAATTAAAGCATTAAAATCCATCCGAAAATACATGTTTGAATGCGAGCAATACAAAAAAGAATATTTTTCAAATCCTAAATATCAGACTTGTACTTTTGAGGAAGCTGTGAGTGATTATAACCGAATGTGTCCCTGAATAATTTAACATCTAAGGATTCAATTTTTTGAAATATACATCGCTCGTTTAATGTGATAAACTATTTCGTTTTACCGCGATTTCGATCTCCGCGTATTTGGTTTTTTTTTTGCTCCTTTCAGGTTGTTCTTTTTGGGAGTTCCACCAAACTTACCTGCGTCCGAGTGTGGTTTTTTAGATCTTGAACCGTGCGCTGGTGAAGAATGACTGCCGGTTTTGGCTTTTTGAATACTCGGCTTTTTTACTGGTTTTCGCGCGTCTTCGTTCGACGAACCTTCCACTAATTTGTTAATAACCTCCATTTCCGCATCTGTCAAATCCCTCCATTCTCCCAAGGGCAATCCTTTTAATGCGATGTTCATGATGCGCACTCGTTCTAACTTAATCACCTCATAACCAAAATGTTCGCACATGCGTCGTATTTGGCGATTTAATCCTTGAATCAATGTAATCCTAAAAACAGTCGTTGCCTCCTGAACCACTTTGCATTTTTTTGTATTTACTCCCATTATAGGAACACCTTTTGACATCGCAGTAATCATGTCTTGCGTTAAAGGCTTGTTAACAGTGACCACATATTCTTTTTCATGCTTATTTCCTGCACGTAAAATTTTATTAATGATATCTCCGTTATTTGTTAAAAAAATGAGCCCTTGAGAATCTTTATCCAGCCTGCCGATGGGGAAAATACGTTTACTGTGATTGACAAATTGAACAATATTATCACGCACATTTTCTTCTGTAGTGGACGTAACACCGACGGGTTTATTAAAGGCAATAAAAATGATGTCTTCACCTTCCCGAGGTTCCAAGTCATTTCCGTTTACGCGCACTCTATCTCCTGCATTGACTTGATCGCCAATAGTGGCTTTCCGATTATTAATGAATACTAAACCACGTTCAATAAATCGATCTGCCTCGCGACGAGAACACAAACCACTTTCGCTAATGAATTTATTTAGTCGCATGTACTATTTCTCTTAGTTTAAACCTAACTCTTTAGGTTGTGAATTTACTAAATAAATTACTCCCCTGCTTTCAAACCAAACCACTTAAAATCTTTTAGGCTAGGAACGGTCTCAAAATGAATTTCAATTTCCTTCTTACCGGGCAAAATGGCAATGTCATTTTCCGAATAACGGATTCCTTTTTGCGTTGAATACAGCCAAAAATGTTGAATCGGATGCTTTGCCTTTAGTTTCAAAATCAACGATTTGTTCTTTCGATCAATTCTTGAAATCCGAAGGGAAATATCCTTTTTATCAATTATTTTGGTTGGATTTTTTTCCATCCAAAAAATGCGGCTATAGATTTGAGTGCCTACCTGCCAACGAACTTCTAGCCCATGAATAGCATTGGCAATAAAATAGCGACTTAACGTAGATTCCGTAAATATAGATTGGCTTTCCAAATAGTTAAGTTGAATCGAATCTGTTTTCAGTTCGTTCATCAACCAGGTGTCTTTCATTTTTACAATTCCGTTGACGGTATAACGTACTTGCTGATTTTCAGGTATGTCAGAAGTAAGCAATAGATTGAAACCAGTTAAATCTTGTTGGCGCAATACGGTAATGGGTTGCATGACTTGCTTCATCCGATAATGCATAATTTTACGATTCCCAAGGTAATCTACACCGGACCATGTTGGGCCTGGATAACAATCATTCAATTGCCAATAAATAGATCCCATACAACGCGGAGCATTCAAGCGATGAGCGGATATAGCTTGTTCCATGGCGTCTGCTTGTATCAGTTGTGAATAATAGACGAATTCCATGAATTTCTTTGGTTGTGGGTAGGCCTTTTTGATTTCGGTCAGAATTTTACCATTACCAACATAGCTTTTCTGGTGCTTTTTTATCGCTAAAGAATCTAAATTCCAGGAAGATTCTGGAGTAATTTCAGCCATCGTTGAATGTTCAGGAAAACTCTGATACCCAAACTCAGCGTTGAAACGACCAATATTATTGGAAAAATCAGCAATCGGATCATTCCCGTGCCACACTCCCCAATAATGCTGAGAACCGTGATTGTATCTTTCAGGTGCGCCCCAATTGCTTAAAGGGGATGTATGAACGTATGGAATATCTGTAAAAGAACTTACCCACCCTGGAATTTGCTCTTGAAATAAAGCACGGTAATCGTTGGAAATGTGAATGGAATCAGATTCAGTTAAGTGATATTGTTTTTGCAAACCCCAATTTTTCCATGCGACATCCACCTCATTATTACCATTGAAAAGTACAACAGAAGGATGTTCGGCAATACGTGGAATTTGATACTTCATTTCAGACTTGACATTCAGTAAGAACAAGGAATCTGCCGGATAAAGGGCACAAGCAAACATGAAATCTTGCCAAACCATAATTCCTTCCTCATCACAACGCGTCAGAAAATAATCACTCGGATACAAACCACCACCCCAAACACGAACCATATTGAAATGCTGTTCTTTCATGAGTTGGATTTGCTCCTCCCAAACAGCATCCGTGATTTGTCTCGGAAAAACCGAAGGTGGAATTAAATTTGCTCCTTTACAAAAAATTGCTTTGTTATTGATTTTCAAATAGTAACTTGTGCCCCATTCATCTTTTTCTTGAACCAATTCTGTTTTTCGAATGCCAAATTGAATGGACTTGGATTCGAGCAAAACTCCTTTTTTAGAGAAAATTTGAAGGGTGTCCTTGTATAAAAAAGATTCGCCTTGACCATGAGGAAACCACAATTTGAGTTTATTTAATCCATTTACCCAAGAAGCAATTGTATCATTTGATTTCAATGCTAATGAACCAAAGAGGGTGCTTTTAATTTCAATTTCTTCATTCAATGAATTGAAAAGGAAGTGATACTTTACCACAGCAGAATCTGCACTTAAAAATGTGGTTTGAAGGTGAAAATCTTCGAGTTTATTGTTGCTTTGAATTCCCCAATGAACCGGTTCTAAAAAACCAATGGTGTTCATTCGCGCCACCCAATCCCATCCAAATTGATATTGAGGCTTGCGGGTTAGGTTTGAAACGGCTATTGGATTTGGATCATTTGGGGCAGGATAATGAAATGTTTCATCCTTAAATCGTTTTTCATGATACAAAACGGGCGGCGTAAAGAGTGCCTTCAGTACATTTCTTGTATTGGGAAGCAATATAACTTGAATTTTATATGGTCTGAAGGCATTTTCGGTTAAAAGAACCAATGAATCATTCCAATATATTTTAGCATACGTATCTACCGATGGAAATTGAATATCGATAACTTTTGATTCGTTAAATCCTCCAAAAATGGGTTCAGAAACCAATTCCCAATTATGATTTTCAATCCAGTTGAATTTTTCCTCATTTAATTCAAAAAAGGGAGAAGGAAGCTCCTTTGATTCAATTAATTTCTCTTGTATCGAGCCATGTGTTTGATACGGAAACCACGTTTTTTTAATCGGGTGAAAATAGTTCCATTTCAATTCATGTTGCCCATACAAGCCAGTGAATGCTTGAAAAACTAGATAAAAAAGTAAGCATACTTGCTTCATTACCAATTTCGATCGAAGGTTGAATCAACCATTTTATCGTCCGATGCTGTTTTTAGTGCATAATTAAATCCTGCATAAACCGAATGTGAACCTATATTTCCTTCTTTATCAATGGCTAAAAAACAACATTGTAAATTGGTTAAATCTTTGTGTTTAGCTAAAATTCGTTTAACCGCCTCCTCACAAGCTTTTTGAGGGGAATATCCATGGCGCATTAATTCAACCACAGTGTGACTCCCTGCAATTCGAATAATTGCTTCGCCTAAACCAGTCGCGGTAGCAGCTCCAACTTCATTATCCACAAAAAGTCCTGCACCAATAATGGGAGAATCCCCTACTCGACCGTGTAATTTATATGCCCATCCGCTGGTTGTGCAAGCCCCACTCAAATCGCCATTTTTATCCATCGCAATTAAACCGATGGTGTCATGGTTTTCATGGTTAATTCTAGGTTTAATAAATAGATCTTTGTTTTCGTCCCGCCATTTTTTCCACTCTTTTTTCACTTCTGGCAAGGGAGTTTTTGCAGTTTCGAAGCCTTGTTCTATCGCAAATTTACGAGCTCCTTCACCCACTAGCATTACGTGTTGTGTTTTTTCCATCACCGCACGAGCAACTGAAATGGGATGAGCAATACCCTCTAAAAAAGCTACTGAACCGCAACGAGATTGTTCATCCATAATACACGCATCGAGGGTAACATGCCCATCACGATCCGGTCTACCTCCAACACCAACACTTCTATTGGTTAAATCAGATTCTGTTACTCTTACACCCGCCTCCACAGCGTCAAGTGCTTTGCCTCCTTTAGACAAAATTTCCCACGCTGCTCGATTTGCTTCCAGCCCATGAATCCAAGTGGACAGAACAATTGGAGCATCCGTTTTTCCAACAAACGATTTCTCTACAAACAACTGACTTCCAAAAACATTCCGTGATAAGGTCAACACACCTGTTGCCAATCCCAACCGAAAAAATGTCCTTCTTTTCATAATTATTTCTTTTTGGATTCTTGATCAGCAATCCATGTTTGATATTTCTTAGCGTTTTTTACATGCTCCACATCTGATACCGCAAAATTATGTTTTCCTGAATAATCGGGAGTTGCACACATAAAAAGGTAGTTTACATCGGAAGGATTCAAAACAGCATCAATCACTTCGGTTGGGGTAAAACAAATTGGTCCTGGAGGAAGACCTTTGATTTTATAAGTATTATACGCACAATCAATGTCTCGGTGTTTTTCTAATAACCGTTGAGTACCTTTCAACGCATCGCCCCAGCAATAACGAAATGTGGGATCACTCTGTAATTTCATGTCTTTTTTCAATCGATTTAAATAAAGTGCTGAAATGATCGGCCATTCCTCTTTGTTTCGGCTTTGTTCCGCATATACAATACTTGCCAACTTCACTGCATCCGCAGGAGATTTTAAACCTAACTGTTTTAATTTTTTTGTTTTATTGGCCGTCCAAAATGAATCAAATTGTTGCTTCATTTTTTCCACAAATTCTTTTTCATCCGTGTCAAATTGAAGTTGGTATTCACCCGGAATAAAAAGTGCACTCAGTTCTTCTTTGTTCCTAAATCCAAGTTTTTTAATGGTTGCTGCTTGTTGCAAATAATTAATTAATGATGAACTATCTAGTGCTAAACATTTATGAGCCATTGATGCCATCTGATTGATATCCCGGAATTTATACACCAATACTTTAACCAACACTTCATTATTTCCTTGACCATTTTTGTTCTTAACAAATCCAACAGCTAGGTCTTTCATTTTAGTTTTTGGCTTAATTCGGTATTTGCCTGCTGCCAATGTTTGATCTATTAATCCATTGGTTTTAGCTACATCAATAAAATCTGAGGCTTCATCAATAATACTTTTGTTTTTTAATTCTTTTGCCAACTGAGAAACGGTGATTTTTCGTTGAACAATAAATGTGATTTCTTTTTCATTGTTTGTTTTATTCCTACCCGAAAGAAAAGAACAACTTGCAAATTGAATCACAATTCCAAAGAGCGCAAAATTCCCTAATAATAAAGATAGTTTTCTCATAAAATTAGTTGATAAATATATTCATCTTCACGCTTACCGTCCACTAAAAACCAATCGTTTCTTGTTCCAATTTTTAGGTAATTACATTTTTCAAACAGCCTTTGACTCGGCACATTACTGGATTGAATTCCGCACGTTAAATGATGTAATTGCAGATATTCCCTGGCATATTGGGTCAACAAGTTTAACGACTCAGCAGCAAATCCCTTTTTACGGTATTGTTCTTCAGCAATTAATATCCCAACAGTACCAAAACCATTTTTAAAATCGATGTTGTAAATATCAACTGCGCCAATTGCAATAGAGGTACTTTTTTCTTGAATGATTAATCGCAATTGTCCAGATTCTCGAACAGCTCTTTGTTCTTCAATTAATTGATAAATTTCAAACATGGAAAGAGGTGCGTCTGTATTCGTGAATTTCCAATTAGAAGAATCGTTCTCCCACAAATAAATTAAGGTAGAATCACTTGGTTCTATGGCACGTAAATTAATTTTTTCTCCTTGTAGCACGTTGTAATTTTTCTATTCTTTCCTCTATATCCGACTGAGAATATTGCTTTATTCCCAATTTCGATTCTGTGACGTTGAAAGCAAAAATACTAGAAATAAGTTGATTCTTTTCAAGAATTCGAAGTAAATCAGGCAGCATCATTTGACCACTGATTTCCAATAAATTCAAAATAGGTGACAAACAGGTATTATTCTGATGGGATAAAGCTGGGTGTTTTTCAAACGCTTCTTGAACTTTTTTCAATTTATTTTCGTGAAGAACTTCCACTAAAATGAACTCACATTTTTTAGCTTTCAATGAATTAAAAACACGATTTACGGGTAAATTAAAATCACTTCCCGTTGCTTTCAAACTGAAATAAG
>CAMBBW010000104.1 GCA_945863425.1 Lishizhenia tianjinensis | reverse complement strand
ACCCGTACCCGTACCCGTACCCGTACCCATAACCATATCCATATCCATAAAAAGATCGTTTTGTTTCGATACCATTAAGGATTACATTTAAGGATGTTAATTTTTGAACTTCAAATAATTCTTCCACTCGTTTCACAAAAATCCGCTTGGAGTAATGTGATTTAAATACATAAATTGGAATATCCGATGCTGCTAGGATTTGAATTCCATCAGAAACAATTCCGACTGGAGGATTATCAATCATTACTATATCATACCGAATTTTTAATTCTTCCAAGACCTCTTGAAATTCCTTGCTTTGTATTAACTCCGAGGGATTAGGCGGAATAGGTCCGGCGGTAATAAAATCAAGCCCCTGAATATGCGAATGTTGAATTACCTCGTCAATAGTAGCATTGCGAGACAATATATTACTCATCCCTGCTACATTTTCCGCAGCAAAACCATGGTGAACTTTAGGCTTTCTTAAATCCAGGTCAAGTACAACGGTTGATTTACCTGAAACGGCGATCATACCGGCCAAATTTAATGCTACAAACGTTTTTCCTTCACCAGAAACAGAAGATGAAATGGCAATCACCTTCGCATCTTTATTAATAAAACTCATATTTGAGCGAATGCTTCGAATTGCTTCTGCCATTCTACTTTTGGAAGATTCTGCAACAACTACTTGAGAATACTTCATTTTACGTTTGTACATAGGAACACCACCCAGGAAATTTGTTTGTTTTGGCAACATTTTAATTAAATCTTCTGGGCCGACAATTTCATTGTAGATTAAATATTTGAAAATCATCAAGGACAATCCAATGATCCCGCCGAAAAGTAGGGATATTATATAAATTAATTTTTGATTTGGACTCAATGGACTTTCTGGTAAAACAGGAGCAGTTAATACTCTGTTTTCAGAGGAGTATCCTGCATTTGATAAAGCAAATTCAATTTTTTTCTCAGTAAACAAGGTAAAATATCGATTATTCAATTCTTCAATATATTTTAATCGATCAAATTTTAAGGCCTTTTCAGGCAGGCTAAAAAATCTATCTTCTGTTTCAGTTAATTTTTCTTGAATTAATCCGATATCTCCTTTCAATCGTTCTTCAATAACGGTCAAGCTTTTTTTAACAGATGCTTGACGTAGTTCAATTTTATTTTTGTTCTTCTTATATTCAGAATGTTCTTCTGTAACATCATTGAGCAATTCATCTCGGCGCTCCAATAATTTATTGAGGTCCTCTATTTGACGCAACAAAGACCCCTCAAAGCTACGCTTTCCAATCATTTCCGGAATTAATTTATATACATCTAATTTATCCGGATCTTGGATTAGCTTACCTTTTATCAAATATAATGTTACTAACTCCTCTTCAACATCTAACAATTTCTTTTTCAAGTCATTGACTTTCTCTGAAACAGATTCACTTTCAGATTTTGGATCCGTAATCCTTTCCTTTCGTTGAAAATTATTCATGCTATCGCGGGCTATTTTAAGCACCTTTGACAATGAATCCAATTGAGTTTCAACAAATCCAATTACTTTCTGATTATTTTGTTTCCCCATTTGCTCCTCGTACTTGAAAAAAGCATCCAACAAAGCAACAACGATATCCCGGCACAAATGAGGATTAAAGTGATCAAATGAAATTTGAATAGTCTTGGCACCTGGATCAACAGGCATCACCGTGAGTTTAGACATCCATTCCTTCATTAGGGAATATTTTCGATTCAAAATAATATACAAATCATTACCATCAATAGTTTCAAGCAATTCAGATTTTGATCCTGAAAATTGCAATTCAAAATCTTCATTTTTAAATTTGCCATTTAAGACTCCTCTAATTACTTTTGCTTTGCCATTTTTAACGTAATGTAATTCAATAATATTATTGGCATATTTCACATCTATTCTCAATCCACAAACTGCTGAATCCTTTAGCTGAAGGGGAACAATTTTAAATCCTGTTGATTTATAAAGATCTTTGGTGAGTAATTTTCCTTCTGAAAAAATGCCTACAGATGTATTTATTTTACTAATTGCTTTTTCAAAAAGGTACTCTGAACGAAGAAATTCAATCGTCTTATTCAAGTCAGATCCCTTTGCTTGTACTGACAACGCTCCCTCTCCTAGTGCTTGTTTGACTTGGTCTTCTTCAACTAATTGCAAGATTGCAGAAGATTGATAAATCGGTTTTGTATAGCGTAAATACAAAAAAGCGATTGAACCAAATATACACATGTATATCAGCGGAAGATACCAATGCCTAGAAATTATTTCACCCAAAATTATTGGGTTAAATTCTTTATTGATTATTAATTTTTTCTCTTGACCTACTGACATATTTCTTTATAAGCGCAAAAATATAAAAAAGAGCGTGAGACTTGTCGTGAACAAACTAATCCATGGAGCTGTTTCTGATAATATTGAGCTCGCAATTCTTGGTTTATAATCTATATAAATGTAATCGTTGCTTTGAACAATCATTTCTGCTGCCCTCACTCCTTCTATTGTGGACAAGTCAATTTTAAATACGGCGCGTTTATTGGATTTTGTGCGCCTCATTATCTTAATTGAATTTGAATAACTGTCATTTCCCAACCCACCAGCAAGGGCAATAACCTCCAACAAGGTTGTGTTCACATTTGGCAAAATTACAACTTCTGCCAGACCCCTCCCCGCAAAAACAATTACCCGTTGGTTGGTTAGCCGTATTTGAACAAAAGGATTCTGAAATTTTGAAGATAATATTTTGGTTAAAGAATCTTCCAATTGAACCACTGAAAGTCCAGCTACAGGATATAACCCAATTACAGGTAGTTCTGCATATCCATTTCTTCGTACCAAATAGTCCATAACCATCGTGGTATTCTGGGTGATTGATTGACTCCCTATACCTCCTACACCTGATAAACCATTTATGATTTTCTCCCCATTGTTTGTAGAGAAAAAGAAGGTGAAACGATCTCCTAACCCAATTTTATAATCATCTGTAGGTTGCATTTGCAAGGAATCAAATTGAAAACTTCCATCTTTCGGAATTCTAAACATTTGATTACTATTCACATTCTTCCATAATTGACAACTCTGCAGTAACAAAAACGCAGCAACAAAAAAGAAAGAAAGACGAAAATATCGTATCATTTAGCTTGAGATAACAAGTGTTTATAATATTTTTCCATATCTGTCACTAAGCGTGTATAATGAAATGAGTCCTTAACAAAAGGCCATCCTTTGACACCCATTTCTTTACGAAGTAACTCATTATCAATTAGCTCAATTAATCTATCTGCAAATATACGTGCATTATTATTAGGAACAATAAATCCAGTTACATTGTCAGAAATAATATCACGAACTCCTCCAACATCAGTAGTAATGACTGGGACGTTTGTCGCCTGTGATTCAATAAGACTTACGGGAGTACCTTCATTTTTTGAAGTCAAACAGATGATATCCATTCCTGCATTAAAGGTTGCAATATCCTTTATCCAAGAGGTAAAGCGAATATCCACGCCTAAAGCATTCAATTCCTTGATTTGTTCTTCAACATAATCACGAAGTTCACCATCACCAACAACAAAAAAAACTGGTTTCTTTTGCGTATTTTCATGAATGAGTTTAACTATTTCAAAGAACAAGGAATGATTTTTTACAGGTGCCAATCGTCCAATTATAGCCACCGCAACTTCCTCATCCTTAAGTTCAAACCTGTTTCTTGTTACATTTCTTTTTTCTTCTAGGTTTGAATTAAACTTAGACAAATCAAAACCGAGGGGAATAACTTTCGTTTTATGATTTTCTGTAATTCCATGATCTTCTACAATTTCTTTTTTTTGGGATTCAGAGATTGTTATTATTCCAGTTGATTTTGAGGCTAATCTGCGTTCAATGAATTTATATAATTTCGTTTTAAGAACACCAAAATAAGAATGAAAAACATGTCCGTGAAAAGTATGGACAACGACAGGAACCTTACAATCAAACGCTGCCTTCCTTCCTAAAGCACCTGCTTTTGCAGCATGGGTATGAACAATATCCGGTTTAAATTCTTGAATGATTTTTTTAAGTTTTAAAAACGCCTTTCTATCACTTATAAAACTTGGTTTTCTCTTCATCTCAGGAAGAAAAATTGCTTCTACTCCATATTCCTCCAAAATATGTAAGGAGTCAGCCTCATCTTTTTCAGGCAATCCACCGACAAGTATTGTTTCAAATTCATCGGATAAAAAACGAGTGAGGAAAGTAGCATTATAAGTGGGACCACCAATATTAAATCGATTGATAATGCGTAATACTTTAATTTTTTTCTTTTCTTTCAAATGAAAATTTTTATTAAGCGTTGGCTTTATTTTTGTAATTTTCGATTAAATAATAATCCAATGCGAAGTTACATATTTTTTGTTCTTGTATTTGTTACAAATTTTGCTTCTGGACAAAATAAAATTCAGGATAAATTAGAACAACTTGTAAAAAATCCACAACTGGAGAATGCTACTCTGACTTTTTTTGCAATTGATCTTGATTCTAAAGATACACTTGCTAAATGGAACCATAAAACGAGTCAGGCTAGTGCTTCAAATGCAAAATTATTTTCAACCTATACGGCGCTTGAATTACTAGGGCCCAATTATCAAGCAAAAACTCGTTTATACTTGGATGGAACTATTTCAATTGATAGCATTTTTACGGGAGATCTATGGGTGCGTGGTGGTGGAGATGTGTCATTAGGTAGTAAGTATTTCACTTCAGATGGGATGGAACTAGAGTTTTTAAACCAATGGGCAGATACATTAATAAAACTAGGAATCAAAGAAATTAAGGGATCTATAATTGCTGACGGAAGTGAATTTGGCTACGATGGTGCGCCTGATGGCTGGGCTTGGTCAGATCACGGAAACACGTATGGAGCCCCACCGAGTGGCATTTGTTTCTATGACAATATTATGAATTACTATTTTAAGACAGGGGCAGCAGGATCAACATGTACCTTAACCAAGACATTTCCCGAACTTCCTGGTTTAACTTTCCATAACTACATCAAAGCATCCGGTAATTCAGTTGACAATGCTTATTTGTACGGTGGGCCATATTCGTATGACCGTTTTGGGAAAGGATTATTGCCTGCTTATCAATCCAGTTTTCAAGTAAAAAGTGCCATGCCTGACCCGGAGTTTCAATTTGCTATTGTGTTTAAAAACTATTTAACAAAGCGCGGGATTAAAGTGAATTCTGCCAAATCGGTGCGAAAAGAAGATTTAAAATCTCCCAATTACACTAGCATAAAGCTTGCCTATACGCATTTAGGAACTCCATTATTAGAGATTATCAAAAAAACGAACATGCATAGTGTTAACTTTTTCGCTGAAGGATTGGTCAATCTAATAGCCTATGAAAAAACAGGTCATGGATCCACGGATAACGGATTGCAACAAATGGAAAGCTTTTGGGCTAAAAAAATTAATGCTAAAGGTCTTTTTATAAAAGATGGAAGTGGGTTATCCAGAAACAATGCCATGAGTCCTTCTCACTATGTTGAAATGTTAAATTACATTTATAAAAGTAAGTATTATACCACCTTTTTAAGTAGTTTACCTGTTGCAGGCACATCTGGGACATTATCTTCAGTTTGTTCAGGACAAATGGGGCAAGGGAAAATTAAAGCTAAAAGTGGAACATTAACCCGCGTAAAGGCATATTCAGGATTTATAAATTCTCAAAATGGAAAGAATATTGCGTTTTCCATATCAATACACAATTTTACTTGTGCTAAATATGAAATTGTTTCTCTGATTGAGCCTGTATTAAATGCGCTAGCAGGATATTAAAAGCTTCCCAATTTATCTTTCTTAAATAACTTACGATAGGTGTCATACACGTAACCTAGCCATTTTTCATCATTTGGATACTCTTTATACCAATGACCCGGAAGCTCAATAATGGATTTGAATTCAGCGAGAGAAACACCTAGTTTTTTAGAAATATACTCCATTTCTTTTTCAACTGTACTTTCTATGTTGGAAGGTGTTTTAAGAATTTCTAGCGCTTCGTCTCGTGTAACTGAATCCACGCAAATTTGACTTGATAATGTTGCTCTACGGTAATCTAAATTGAATTTTTTAACGAGGTAAAACGATTGTATAAAACCAGTATATTTAGATTCATAGTGTTTTCCACCATAATTTTTCCAGTCTAACTCATTTATTAACAATTCTATAGCCTTATCTTTGTTGTACGGTATAAAATTCAACAAATAAGTCATTTTAATACCTTTGATAAATTTATAATACATTTCACTGCGAAAACCAAAAGTAGGAAAAGATTGAATTTTACCTTTTCCGAACTTGTTGTGTATGTATTTAAAATAAGTCAAATCTTTCGCGTTGTAATGCCAAGACTTTGGTAAAATTCCTTCCGTAGCGAAATTTCCTCCGCTAATAATGTGTTTCACACCATATTTGGCAGCAACTTTATGTAAGGCAGATAAAATAGCAATATCTGTTGGAGTATCAGCCTCAGGAACGGATGCTTTGAGAAAGGCTAACTGAATTTCTTTAAACTCTTCCCAATTCAATACATAACTTTCATAATCGACTCCTAAAATTCGAGCGATGTTCTTGATATTTAAAACGGCTTCTTCTGAATTCCAGCCATTGTCTAAATGTACCCCAAGTACTCTTAATCCTTCTCTTTTCGCAATAAATGCTGCATACGAACTATCAATACCACCACTTAGACCAACTACACAATCGTATTTTTTTCCTTGTCCAGTTCGTTTTATCTGCTGAATTAACTCGGTAAATTCTTGATCCGTTTCGGCTCCTTTATAGTTGTGATGAGATCTTATGAGTAGAAAATCCGTGCAATGATTGCAAATCCCTTTGTCATTAAAACGAATGTCAGGATCTGTTGTGTCCATAACACAACGCGAACAAATTTGGTATGAACGGCTACTCACGGTGCAAAAGTAATTCGAAAAACACAAAAAACCTTTTTTTTTGTCTGTTTTTTAGGTAAATACCGTTTTTTTCTCCTCTAGATTTGGATAATTTATAAGTACCCCATGGTTCGATCCTTGATAGACGAACATACTACCCGCAGCAAGCCCATTCATATGTGCTTCTTTAATCGCAGTGGAAAAGTGCTCCAATTTACCCGCTCCACCTAATGCTACAACAGGAATAGTTACTTCCAATGAGATCGATTTTAACAATTCTAAATCATATCCAACCATAGTGCCATCTCGCTCTATGGATTGAAGAATTATCTCACCCACCCCAGCATCCTGCATCATTCGAGCAAACTCAATTGGAGAGAAATTTGTGCTTTTTGCACCAGCATTTATATATGTTTTTATTCCCCCAAACAGTTTTTTTTGATAGTCGATGCAAACAGCAATTGTTGAAGAACCAAATTCCTTAGCGGCTAGCTCAATGAAACCAGGATTGATAGCCGCTGAATTGATGATCACCTTTTCAGCTCCTGCTTGAATTAATTTTTGAATATCGTTCAATGTGTTTACTCCTCCCCCAACAGCAAATGGCATATTCGCTTCCTCTCCCACATCTCGCACAAAATCCAACGAAATTAATCGATTTTGTTTCGTGGCCTCAATGTCCAAAAACACTAACTCATCAGCTTTCAGTTCATTGAAAATTTTTACCGCATTGATTGGGTCACCGATGTAATTATATTTCTTAAATCGAATGGATTTTACTAACCCCAAATTTTTCAGCAACAAAACGGGAATGATTCGCGGTCGATACATACTTCATTATTGAAATGTAAATGTAATAGCTTAATCAATTAATGGCAAACTTTCTCAGCAAATTGCAAGATTAAATTTAAGCACGTACTTTTACCTTGTGAAAATAGTAATCGTTGATTATGGAATGGGAAACATTCATTCAGTTGCTCGAAAAATAAAGTTACTTGGGTTCGAATACTGCGTTTCGGCTCGTGCGGAAGATATTTTAAGCGCAGATCGAATCATCCTCCCTGGGGTTGGGCATTTTGGAAAAGCCATGCAAAACCTAAAAGAATTACAACTCATTGAATCATTGAATGAAGCTGTTCTAATAAAAAAAACTCCAATTCTCGGAATCTGTTTAGGTATGCAACTGATGGCACGTTCCAGTGAGGAAGGTAATAGTATTGGGTTGGGATGGTTCGATGCTGAAGTTGTTCCATTTACTGTTTCCGACACGTTTAAATTCAAGGTTCCACATACCGGATGGAATTCCATTCAAAAGCAAAAAGAAAGTTCCATTAATAAGGGACTATCCGATGAAGAATCCTTTTATTTTGTGCATTCATTTCATTTTCTCTGTACTGAAAAATTAGATATTTTACATACTACAACTTACGACTATGAATTCACCTCGGCAATAGAAAAAGAGAATATTCTGGGAGTTCAATATCATCCTGAAAAAAGTCATGAAGCAGGCTTGACTCTACTTAAGAATTTTATTTCCGGTTAGTTTTTATAAAAATGCATCTCTTCGATGTACTTATAAACCGGTTCCGTC
>CAMBBW010000103.1 GCA_945863425.1 Lishizhenia tianjinensis | reverse complement strand
ACAGCTTGAGTACCAACAAGTGGACTTTTTTCTTGTTCCTGCCCCATTCCGCCTTGTTGCATTTTTGCCATCATAGCCTTTTCCTCTTCCGTTGCTTTTCTTAAAACAAATGCTTTAACTGCTTTTTTTTCATCCACATACGGTTCTGGTATATACTCGTTGGACATCATTATTTTCATGAAGTCTGCTGGATTTATCTTCTGCAATTGCTCATCATACATGGGCATTGACATGGGATCAAGCATCAACGGGGTTCCTGAGTCAATGTCTCCCGGGCCAGCGAGCTTAAGACCTGATAAAGGATTAGACTTATCGATGACTTTTTCAGAATTTGAAATCTGTGCATTAATTTCAAGAGAATTAAAAAATAAAATGCTCATTACAAGCAAAATAATATTCGTTCGGACCTTCAATAAAGAAATCATATTTATCGTGTTTTGTAGCAAATATAGTCATATCGCTTAATTTGCATACTTCTACTTCTTCTCCCAAATAATTTATGGTGGATTACCCTGAAGAGTTGTTTGTTCGAGCTCGAAATTAAACGCATTTGACCGGTGATAGGATAATCAGCTATTTTCAAAATTTGTTTTAAACTAAATACTACCTTTGTAGTCAATATATTCCTATGGAAACACTTGCTAAAAGACACATTGAATTTGACCGCACCGGTTTTGATGATAAAGAACTAATCGAAATTTACCGCAAATTGCTTTTGCCTCGCTTAGTAGAGGAGAAAATGTTGATTTATTTGCGTCAAGGAAAAATCTCTAAATGGTTTTCCGGATGGGGACAAGAAGGGATTTCTGTGGGCTGTGCCTATGCCATGAACGAAGATGAATACATCTTACCGATGCATCGTAATTTGGGTGTTTTCACAACCCGTAATGTGCCTCTTCCGCGCTTATTTGCTCAATTTCAAGGAAAAATGTCGGGCTACACCAAAGGCCGTGACCGTTCGTTTCATTTTGGAACACAAGAACACAAATTAGTGGGAATGATTTCGCATTTGGGTCCACAATTGGGGATTGCAGATGGAATAGCCTTGGCAGCAAAACTCAAAAAAGAAGAAAAATCAACCTTGGTATTTACCGGTGACGGAGGAGCGTCGGAAGGTGATTTTCATGAATCAGTAAATGTAGCTTCTGTATGGGATTTACCTGTAATTTTTGCCATCGAAAACAATGCGTGGGGACTTTCAACTCCTTCCGCAGAACAATTCAGATGCAAACAGTTTATTGATAAAGGAATTGGCTATGGAATGAAAGCTGTTCAAGTGGACGGGAACAATATATTGGCTGTAATCAAAGCAGTGCGTGAAATCAACGCTGAAATTCGCAAAGAGCCAAAACCGTATTTATTGGAATTGATGACTTTCCGCATGCGTGGTCATGAAGAAGCATCTGGCACAAAATATTATCCGGAAGGATTGCAAGATGAAAAAGCGAAATTTGATCCAATTGATAATTATACTTTGTATTTGAAAGAATTGGGTGTATTAACGGATGAATTGGAAAATAGCATCCGCGAAGAGCACAAAGAATACATTCAACAATCATTTGAAACTGCGTTGGCAGAGCCAAAAATTACACCTGATTTACAACGTGAATTGGATGATCTTTACGCACCACACACGCCAACTATTCAAGTGGCAACGGGCGACAAGTCAGAAAAGCGTTTCATTGATGCCGTTCAAGATAGTTTGCGCCAATCGATGGAAAAATACCCGGATTTAGTAATCATGGGACAAGACATTGCCGAATATGGTGGTGCATTTAAAGTGACGGAAGGATTTGTTGATTTGTTTGGAAAAGACCGCGTTCGAAACACACCCATTTGTGAGTCTGCCATTGTTGGTGCTGGGTTAGGATTATCTATTTCTGGAATGAAAGCCATTGTGGAGATGCAATTTGCTGATTTTGCGACATGTGGCTTCAATCAAATCGTAAATAATTTAGCGAAAATGCATTGGCGCTGGGGACAAAATGCCGATGTGGTAGTGCGCATGCCAACGGGTGCAGGTACAGCAGCGGGACCGTTTCATTCGCAAAGTAACGAAGCATGGTTTGTTCATACTCCAGGACTGAAAGTGGTTTATCCATCCAATCCGTATGATGCAAAAGGTTTATTAAATGCTAGCATCGAAGACCCCAATCCGGTGTTGTTTTTTGAACATAAATATTTGTATAGAAGCATCAAAGCGGATATACCAAACGATTATTACACGGTGGAAATTGGCAAGGCAGGAATTGAAAAAAGTGGTAATGATTTATCTGTAATCACCTACGGAATGGGCGTTCATTGGGCGAAAAATTACGCTACTGAGCACCCTAAAATTTCTATGGAAATCATAGATTTGAAAACCCTTCTACCGCTTGATTTAGATACGATTTACACTAGCGTTCGTAAAACCGGAAAAGTGATTGTGCTTCATGAAGATTGCATGACGGGCGGAATTGGTGGCGAAATTGCCGCGTTGGTTACCGAACATTGTTTTGAGCACTTGGATGCACCTGTAAAACGCGTTGCTTCCTTGGATACTCCGGTTCCATTTACCTCATCGTTGGAAGGTCAGTTTTTACCGATTGATCGTTTTTCTGAGGCAGTTTCAGCCTTGATGGCTTACTAATTCAGTGATTTGAACATGAACAGTCACTCCGATCCTATTTGCGCATTAGCCACTGCCAACGGTGTGGGTGCGATCTCGGTTATTCGGGTTTCGGGTGCAGGGAGTAAAGGCTTGGTTTCAAAAATCTTTTCGAAAGATCTTACGACTAAATCCAGTCATACATTGCATTTTGGTGTTTTTTCAGATTTGGAAAAGAAAGCGATTGATGAAGTACTCATCAGCGTGTTTGACGAAGGGAAAAGCTTTACCGGCGAGGAAAGTGTGGAGATTTCGTGTCATGGATCGGTATATATTCAGCAACAAATATTGCAAACGCTTTGCGCTTCTGGGTTTCGCTTGGCAGAACCGGGTGAATTTACCCAACGTGCCTTTTTGAACGGAAAAATGGATTTGTCGCAGGCAGAAGCCGTGGCGGATCTCATTGCGTCCCAATCCAAGCAAGCGCATGATGTGGCCTTGCGACAGTTGCGCGGACAATTTTCTAACCAATTACAAGAATTACGTGAAAAGCTGATTCAATTTGCCGCCTTGATAGAACTGGAACTGGATTTTGGTGAAGAAGACGTGGAATTTGCCGACCGTACGCAATTGAAAAAATTGGTAAAAGAAGTGTTGGCCATTGTGGAACGACTTGCGAACTCTTTCTCTTTAGGGAATGCGTTGAAAAATGGAGTTCCTGTGGCCATAGTGGGAGCGCCCAATACGGGGAAAAGCACCTTGTTGAATCAATTGTTGGGCGAAGACAGAGCCATTGTGAGTAACATTGCCGGCACCACACGCGATGTGATTGAAGAAACATTGAATATAGAAGGTATTCTCTTCCGATTGATAGACACAGCAGGAATTCGTGAAACAACCGAAACCATTGAGGCGCTGGGAATTGAGCGCTCGCAGCAAAAGATAGATCAAGCTAGTATTGTGTTGTGCATGGCGGATGCCACGGTTGAAACAAGTGCGGAAGAAGTAAGAAGCTGGAAAACGGAGTTGGAAAACAATTATCCGGAAAAGAAAATAGAGTTTATCCTCAACAAAATGGATGCTGCTCAGCCAAACGTATCGGATGCATTTACCATTAGCGCCAAAAACGGCGATGGAATTGAAGCCTTGAAACAGCGCTTGGTAGAATTGGTAATGGGCAATTTTGATTTGCAAAACGATATCATTGTGGCCAATGCACGCCACCACGAAGCACTTCAAAAAACAGCAGTTGCACTCACGCAAGCCTTGAACGGATTAGAAAACGGCACTACCGGAGATTTTGTGGCAATGGACATCCGCGAGGCCATGCTCCAACTCGGGAATATTACCGGTCAGATAGATATTGATACGGATATACTTGGTGCTATTTTCTCCAAGTTTTGTATTGGCAAATAATCGCTCAAAATCAAATAAAAAACATATAATGTGTCTTATAACGGACAAAATCAACTATATTTGTTTCTTATAAGTCGTTTTATATGAAAAAAGCAGTGGCGATATTACCAAAAAATTTGAAAATTTTGAAAGAATTGGGTGAACACCTTCAATTAGCGCGCTTACGACGAAAACTGAGTGCGGAGCAAATTGCAGAACGCACAGGGCTTGGTCGAAAAACGATTCATAATATTGAACAAGGTAGTCCAACAGTTGCTATTGGAAGTTATCTACAAGTACTTTTTGTTTTGGGATTAGAGAAAGATTTGTCCGCGGTAGCAGCGGCTGATCCCTTGGGAAGAAGGCTACAAGATGCTGGGATTATGACCAAAAATCGTGTACCCAAACAATCGAAAAAATCATGAAACAAAGCGACCAAGTTGCCAAACGATTGAATGAAGAGCCTCTAAAAATAAGGGTTTATGCAGATTGGCATTTCTTGGAAAAAATTCAATTAATGGGGTTTTTAACTGCTCAACGTTTACGTGGGAAGGAAATATTTTCATTTGAATATGCGGAGACGTGGATAAATAAACAAAATCCGATTTTATTTTTGGATCCACACTTGGGTTATTATAAGGGTAAACAATATCTACCATTGGAGAAAAATAATTTTGGGATTTTCCTTGATTCCTCGCCCGATCGTTGGGGACGACTATTGATGCGGAGAAGAGAGGCTTGGCAAGCGAAAAAAGACGGAAGAGAGGAAAGAACGCTTTTTGAAAGTGATTTTTTGTTGGGAGTTTTTGACGGACATCGAATGGGCGGTATACGATTTATGGATGACAATGGACTATTCATGAATGATCAAAAACAAATGGCAACTCCACCATGGACTTCTCTTCGCGAATTAGAGTACGCTAGTTTGCAATTAGAGCGTGATGATGCTGTCAATGATCCCGAATATACGCACTGGTTAAGTATGCTAATTGATCCGGGATCTTCGTTGGGAGGAGCAAGACCAAAAGCTAGTGTAATGGATGATAAAGGACAATTATGGATTGCAAAATTTCCAAGTTCACGAGATGAAAAAGATGCGGGTGCTTGGGAAATGGTATTGAACGAATTGGCAAAAGCATGCGGCATTCGTGTTGCAGAAACGCGCTTACAAAAATTTTCAGGGAAGCATCATACTTTTTTATCCAAACGATTTGATAGAACAGCGGATCAAAGGCGTATTCACTTTGCTTCAGCCATGACATTGTTGGGACTTCAGGATGGAGTAGATCACGAGGAAGGTGTTGGATACCTTGATTTAGTTGGATTTATTATACAACAAAGTCCTGCGGCAAAAGATGATTTGGAACAGCTTTGGCGTAGGCTGGTATTTAACATTTTGGTGTCAAACACAGACGATCACCTACGTAATCATGGATTTTTACTATCAGACAGAGGGTGGCGTTTATCTCCTGCTTTTGATATGAATCCGAATGAGATGGGCTATGGACTAACCTTAAATATCTCCGAAAACAGCAATGAGTTAGATATTACTTTAGCCATCAATACGGCTCATCTGTACCAATTGAAAAAAGATTCTGCATCGATCCTTTTAACACAAATTCAAAATGAAATTGCTAACTGGCGCACTGTTGCTAAGAAGTATGGCATAAGTAACAGTGAAATAGAACAAATGAAGCGTGCCTTTCGCTTGGTATAAATACAACTTGGGAACATTAAAAGGAGGATGGATATTGGTAAGGTGTTTTAGGGAGCTATTTTCTAAGTTTTGTATTGGGAAGTGATAAAATAATGTATTTTCGTGTAAAATTGCGAAATATGCTTAAAATCAGTTTCATTGTATGCGTACTATTTTCAACTGCCTTTTCTTTTAGTCAAAAGAAAATTGAAGCAAGTAAAACAACTATTCTTAATACAGACACGCTTGTTTTTTATAAAGCATCTATGGAACCTGTAAATGGCATTGTGTATGATCTTTTTGAGGATGGAAAAACAAAATATCAATACTCCTATCTCAACGGTAAAAAACATGGTCTTTCCAAAAGTTGGTATGCTAATGAGCAATTAGAACAAGAAGTGAATTATTTAAATGGTAAACGAAAAGGATATGAAAAATGGTGGTATGAAACCGGGCAACTAAAAAAGAAGGCATTATGGGAAAATGATGAATTGATAGAATTGTTTATATGGTATAATAATGGTCAACCTGAAGTTATAGGGCCTCGTAAAGATAAGTTTGGTAATGAAAAAACTACATTCTATTTTCCGAATGGGTTATTGCAAGATGAGTGTCATTATAAAAATGAGAAAAAACATGGGACTCAAAAATCTTGGCACGACAACGGGCAACTAGAAATAGAAGTAAATTATGTAGAGGGAAAACTGGATGGAAACCTCAAAATGTGGACAAATGAAGGTTTTTTATTTGGTGAATATTCGTATTCAAATGACAAAAAAAACGGAGTCTGTAAGGAATGGCAATTAAATGGAAAATACATTGAGGAGCTCTGGAATATGGATCAACTTGAAAATCAAAAAGTTTTTCTCGATAATACGTTAATTGCAGAATTTAATTTCTCGAATGGAAAGATGAATGGTACTCAAACTATTAAAGATGATAATGGTAAAAATTTGATTCTTCAAGAAAATTACAAGGACGGAAATTATAATGGGAGTCAGAAAAAATGTTTTGAAAACGGTCAACTTGAAAGAGAAGAAAACTATATTGACGGGAGAAAGACAGGATGGCAGAGGTATTACGATATTTCAGGAAAACTGTTAGGTGAAAGTAATCTTATTGATGGTACGGGAAAAATTTCCGTAAAATACGCCAATGGCCAACGAGCCTTTGAGGAAAATTACTTGAATGGTGAGCTAGATGGTCTCCAGAAATCGTGGTATAAAAACGGTCAAATTGCAGCTGAATATAATTTTGTAAGTGGGAAAAGAGTTGGCCTTCAGACTGCATATTCTGAAAAAGGAGAAATCGTTGAAGAAGGCAACTTAATAGATGGGAATGGAGTTATAAAAGCAAATCATAATTATTATGACTCAAAGGTTTCATATGAATATCAAAATGGTTTTTTAGTAAATGGGGGCACATATGAAGGTGATGAAATTTTCTATGAAAACGGTAAAATATCTGAAATTAAATACTATGGTGATGGGTCATTTTTTACCATCAAGTTAAATGGTAATTATATTACTATTATTGAAATAGAAGATGTTGAAGATGAATATACGAATGCTTACGCTAAAAGAGAACTTTCTTTGAATATATTACACAAAGAAAATTATAGTGACCAATCTCTGCGTGAGATTTCATCTACGATCCCAAAATATCTTAAAAGCTGTTTTGTAATCAAGGAAACTTGTTATGATTCAAATGGAAGATTAATACGATGTGAATATTAATTTACCGCCCCAACGAATTGGTTGAGCACATTGAAGTGCAGATAGAAGATGAAAGTGTTTGGTTAAATGGAAATCCAATTGCCATGCTTTTCGGAAGAGATGTAAAGACAAATCGAAAACACATAAAAAACATTTTTGGTGAAAGGGAGATAGATGAAATTTCAACTGTCGCAAATTTTGCGATAATTCAATATTAGGTATTTTTAATCTTCAATAAAATTCCGTATCTTCAACAGTATGAAGAATGAAATCATTTTATACCAAACGGACGAATTACCAACACATATCGAAGTTAAAGTTGATGAGCAAAATGAGACATTTTGGCTATCATTAAATCAAATATCATCGCTATTTGAAAGAGATAAATCTGTAATTTCTAGGCACTTAAAGAATATTTTTATTGAAAATGAATTAGATCGCAATTCAGTTGTTGCATTTTTTGCAACAACTGCAAACGATGGTAAAACATATTCTGTTGAACATTTCAACCTAGATGCAATCCTTTCAGTTGGTTATAGGGTTAATTCAAAAAGAGGCACCCAATTCCGCATTTGGGCTAATCGGGTGTTAAAAGAATTTCTGCTGAAAGGATTTGCCATCAACCAGCGCATGAATCGAATTGAAAACACCGTTGAAGATTTGGCTAAAAAGGTATCTGAAATTGATTTGCAAATTAACGCGAACCTAATTCCAACCCAAGGAATTTTCTTTGACGGTCAGGTATTTGATGCCTATGAACTGACTTCACGAATCATTCGTTCGGCGAAAAAGAAAATAGTTCTTATTGACAATTATATGGACGAGACAACACTCACTCATCTTTCTAAAAAACAAAAATCTGTTCACTTAATTCTTTATACAAAAACTGTCGACAAGCAACTTTCACTGGATATTCAAAAAGCAAATGAACAATATGGAAATTTTGAAGTTAAAACCTTGAAACAAAGTCACGATCGCTTTTTGATTTTAGACGATCAAGAAATCTATCACCTTGGTGCTTCGCTAAAAGACCTTGGTAAAAAATGGTTTGCCTTTACGAAGTTGAATGGGACTTTGGTTCAACGTATCTTGAATACGCTTTTAGAAATGAATTAACACGAATTAATCCATCATTTTCCTAATGTCAAGAAAACGATGAGGATTGT
>CAMBBW010000102.1 GCA_945863425.1 Lishizhenia tianjinensis | reverse complement strand
TTCATCGATATGCACGACAAAGAAAACAACCGAATTCTTTTTGAAAAAATGAAAGAATTCATGAAATCTGATCGTGCAAAACACAATATTTTACCCCCTTCAAAATTTGGTGTTGTAGAAATTACACGTCAACGAGTAAAACCGGAAACAAATATTCAAACATCTGAAAAATGTCCAACATGTAACGGCACAGGTGAAATTCAAGCAAGTATTTTATTTGCTGAAGAAATTGAACTTAACCTCAATTATCTCGTTCTTGATAAGAAAGAAAAAGGCGTTTCATTGGAGGTTCACCCCTATTTACAAGCATATTTCACTAAAGGACTTATTTCACGTCAATGGAAATGGTTTTTCAAATATAAACAATGGATTCCGGTGCGCAGCCGAACGGATAATCAATTATTGGAATATCGTTTCAAATCTAAAGACAACATTGAAATAGAGCTTTAATGCCTACTGTTCCCACTGAATTTAAAGGAGAATATAGAAAAGTTGAACGGTATTGTGCGTTTCAAGAAAAATGCGCTTTTGATGTTCGCAAAAAGCTGCGAGAATCAGGGGTTCCTCATTCGGAAAGCGAAGATATTATACTCGTTTTAATAGAAAAAGGGTTTATTGACCATGATCGGTATTGCGAGGCTTTTGCCAACGATCACGTAAAAATTAAGCGGTGGGGCATACAAAAAATCAAAGCGGGTTTGAAAGCAAAATCACTCCCCTCCCTTTCTATTGAGCGTGCCCTTAAGCAAATAGACAACTCTACTTTCAGGGAAAATATGAATTACTTGATGAAACGAAAAATCAATGAGCTTTCTACTGAAAAAGACCCACAAAAACAAAAAGCCAAACTCATTAGGTATTTAGCATCTTGTGGGTATGAGCTCTCAATGATTTTAGAAAACTTGGGTTAATCCTCGTCCCCTCCTAAGGCTGTTTTTTCAGCGTTATCACGAAGTAATCTTGAGCTGGTTTCGCCCGGTTTTTTCATGATACAAGCACCTTCAAAGAATCCTCCTTCTTCTATTGCTAAACGAACCGTTTCAATATCACCAGTTATTCGCGCGGTTGAACGAAGTACTAATAAGTTCTCGATTGTTAACTCACCCTCTAATGTTCCTTCGATATCAGCATCAATACAAACTAAATTACCTGAAATTTTACCGGTATTACCAATAATTACTTTTCCAGAACAAGAAACATTGCCAATTACATCACCTTCAATGATGATGTTTGAATCTGAAACGATGTCTCCTGTAATTTCGGTGCCTTCAATAATCTTATTGAATCCTCCGTTGTTTTCAGAACCAAAAAAATCTCTTTTTATCATGATTTAATAATTTTCGTCGTGAAACAATTCATATTCTTCTATATTCTTTAATTCTAATAATTTTTTTAAGTTCTCAGCACTTATCAACACTATTTTTAATTCATTGAATTTGCCAAGCTCTCTTTTACTAGATTTGAATGTAGAAATATACTCTTTTCCCTTTTTTAGTGATTTAAATTCTTTTAATAATACAAAACTTTTACCGTCGTTGAATACGAGCGTTGAAGATTTAAGTTTCAAATTAACAAATTTTTCTGCGTTCAGTGTGTTTACCTTATTCTGAACATCCGTTACGTTGATCGCTTTTTCCGTAACAACAATAGCATAATGTATCGCATCATCCGAATAAATATACGGACTTTCTTTTTTAATTGGGAGTGAATCATTTTTAGAAAACCCCGTTTGAATAATTCGGATCATCTCATTGGCCCGTTTCTCTTCGTCACTTCCAGGGAACTCTTTGGTGATTTCAGTCAAATCTGGAATGAGCGTTTTTTTATCCAACGTTACATTTGCCAAAGCATTTACGCGTAACAATTTAAATTTAGCATTCAAATCGGTCTTAACCGCAGTTTTTAAAAAATCATCAATGGCAGAGATAACCGTTGAAAACTGCTTCTTTTGGTACTTTTCGAATATATCCAAGTATTTCTTTTCTTCTTGCACTGCCTGATTTTTTAACTTTAAGAAAAATTCAGGATCTTTTAAGTAAGAAGCATAATCTGATGTTGGATAATTTTTCAGTATATGGGCCTTGTAAGTTTCAGCCATAGATTTACCATCATTGATTCGGTATAGCTGAAATGCCGCGCTTAAATCAATTTCGTTAACGTACTTTTTATCTAGGATCTTTTTGAAATAGGTTATTGCTATTTCCTCCTCATTCAGCTGATCTTTGTAAATCACAGCTGCATCAAACCAGGCATTAAGTAATTTATCAATGGATTTTTTCATTGCCTCTTCCGTTAAAGGAAGATTTGCGGCAAGTGATTCAATCGTTAAGGAATCTTCTTCTTCTTTTTTTAAATCGTTGGAAGCAATACTATCATTTTCATTTGCACCAAAATTCGCGGGCAATTTTTCACTTCTCCTCCAGTCATCTTTGTTTTCTCGATCTCCCCAATTCTTTTTAAATTCTGCTAAGCCCTCTTGAAGGGTTTTGTTATTGTTCCAATATCCTTTTTTGCCACTTGCCTCATTTTGTTTGTTCAAGGCCTCTTGCATTTCTTGCATTTTTTGTGCCTCAATTCTTTTTTTACGGGCATTATCTTTTTTGATTTGTTCCAATACATCCTCTAGATATTCGATGCGGTCTGGTTCAGAAAGGAGCGCAATTCGTTGAACACTATCCTCAAATGTTGCAGTTTCCACTGCCTGTACTAAAGACTTCAACTTGGATGCTTTATTTTTGATTTCTTCTCCGTTTGGATAATTCTCGGGCATTACGGTCGCGCAAGAATCAAAATATTTTTGCGCAGCCACATAGTCACTTTTATCAAAGGATAAATCTCCCAGCTTTTCATAAGACATTGCCTTTTGACGTTTGTTGGTCGTTGTAGCTTGGGCTGATTGAGTTAAATAAACGCTTGCCTGCTTTTTGTGGCTTTCCTGCAATTCGATAGCTGCTAATGCGTAATATATTTGGTCACGATACTCAGTGTTTTTAGCCTCTTTAAGCATACGCACTAATTGAGTTTTAATTCCTTTATCTTTTCCGGAAAGTGCTTTGTTCATTTTTGCATTAAAATGCATGACGTATGGAGCAGGGTATTGCAAGCACTTGGAATAACTTTCATTTGATTTAGATGGCGCTTTGTTTAGCGCGTGTAACTGACCTAAGATAAAATGCAATCGTGCTTTTTCTTTTTTTGGAGCAAGAAGTACTGCTTTTTCTAGTGCCGCTATTGCTAATTTAGTTTCTTTTTTCTTGTTGTAATATTCTGCTTTCACACGTTCCAAGTCATCGCGTAAATACTTAGGGAATTTGGCGGGCGCCTTTTCCTTCACTTTTTTAGATTTCGATTTTTTCTTGCTTGATTTGGACTTAGATTTTGCTTTTTGCTTATTTTCCTTCGCGTCTTCTCCATATTGTTCCTCAACAACGTCATCTAAAGACTCTAATGCAATCAATGCCTCAGAAAAATTTCCCAATTCAATATCAATCCTAGCTTGCCACAACTTTGCTATAAAGTTTGATTTATCTGCCGCAAATAAACGCGAGACAAATTCAAAATTTCTTGCAGCACTTTCAAAGTTTCTTTTGTAGAAATTGGCTTGACCAACCGTTACAAAATTCTCATCAATATAGGTATTATACTCCACTTTTTTGTAGGCTCCTTTAATGGAAGGCATACTATGATTTTGAATTACTTTGGTGCATTTGGATATAGCCGTATCAATTGCTGGTAAAATCCCCTCCACTTCTTTTTCACTTGGCAGACGTTCTATTGGCAGCTGAACATAAAAATCTTCTTTATAGGATGCTTTATAGCTTCGAATTGATAAATTAATTAATTCATTTGCATTAAAATACCCATTGTATTTAGCAGTAACAGAATGATATTTACGATTTATTAGGGTGTTTTTTTCAGTAGAGCAAGAACTTGCCAAACCGATAATAAATAGAAAAATGATTGTCCAACGAAAAAACATCATGAAAGTAACAAGGTATAATCTAACATTAAACGACTAAACTACTCATTTATTGCTTGAATAAAAAATTAAGCAATGTTTGTAAATACCTGTTGGATATCATCATCGTCTTCAATTTTATCCAATACCTTTTCAATGTCTACTAACTGTTCTTCCGAAAACTCAACAGGAGAAGTTGGAATTCGCTTCAGGCTTGATTTTTTCACTTCAATCTGTTTGTCTTCCAGCGCTTTAGCCAAGGTTCCAAAGGCGGTATAATCACCCCAAACCTCCACTAGGTCTTCCATTATTTCAATTTCTTCACAACCGGCATCAATTAATTCAAGTTCTAACATCTCTGGATCAATATCAGCTGATTTATTGATTTCGAAAACGCTTTTTCGTTCAAACATAAACTCCAACGAACCAGTAGGGACCAAGCTTCCACCACTTTTATTGAAATACGATTTAACATTGGCAACGGTTCGCGTGGAATTATCCGTTGCGCATTCAACGAAGATTAACACGCCATGAGGCCCTTTGCCTTCATAATTGACTTCTGCAAATGATGCAATGTCTTTTTGGGCAGCGCGCTTAATCGCAGATTCAATATTGTCCTTCGGCATGTTTTCTGCCTTCGCATTTTGTATAGCTGTACGCAGTTTGGCATTGGTCGTTGGATCCATTCCGCTTTCTTTGGCGGCCATCGTAATAGCTTTACCTAATTTTGGAAATATTTTGGACATTTTATCCCAACGTTTCTCTTTTGCAGCTCTTCTGTATTCAAATGCTCTTCCCATTCTTCAATTTTGTCCCAAATTTAAGGAATCACAAACAAAAACAGACATAATTTCATGCTTTTTTACATGTAAAACACAACAAATGGATGAATGAATTTAGCTATTTTTGCAGAAAATACTCTTTATGCAATCTATTCACACCTATTCTTTCGCTAATAAAAAAGCACTTATTCGAGTTGATTTCAATGTCCCATTAGATAAAAAAACTTTTGAAGTTACTGACAATACACGAATCAAATCGGCTATTCCAACGATCAAAAAAGTGCTCTCTGCTGGGGGGTCAGTTATACTGTTATCGCATTTAGGACGGCCAAAAAACGGCCCAGAGGCTGATTTTTCATTGAAACATATTATCAAGTCCATTGAAGAATTGAGCGAAACAAGTGTTTTGTTTTGTTCTGATTGCATCAGTGAAGAAGCTCAAAAAATGTGCGCGGAATTACAACCCGGACAAATATTACTTCTTGAGAATGTGCGGTTTTATTCCGAAGAAACATCCGGTGATGCGGAATTTGCTAAAAAACTAGCTTCCCTCGGAGATTGTTACATCAACGATGCTTTTGGAACGGCACATCGTGCACATGCCAGTACCACAGTGATAGCAAATTATTTTCCAAATGACAAAATGTTCGGTTTACTTTTAGAAGCTGAAATTGTAAGTGTTGATAAAGTATTGAATAGCACTGAAAAACCTAAAACTGCCATTGTAGGTGGCGCAAAAGTTTCATCTAAAATTACGATTATTGAAAATTTGATCCATAAAATGGATAACATCATTATTGGTGGTGGAATGGCGTATACTTTCATCAAGGCTCAGGGAGGAAAAGTAGGGTCATCACTCGTGGAGGATGACTATTTACCGATGGCGCTCAGTATTCTAGAAAAAGCCAAAGCAAGAAATGTTCAAATTATTTTACCAACTGATACCTTAATTGCCGATGCTTTTTCAAATGATGCAACAATAAAAGAGGTGAAAATCAATGAAATTCCGGATGGATGGATGGGATTAGACACCGGGGCAGAATCAGCCATTCTTTTTCAAAAAGTCATTCAATCTTCCAAGCTGATTTTATGGAACGGGCCAATGGGTGTTTTTGAATTTGAAAATTTTCAACGGGGAACGAAACAAATTGCACACGATATCGTAAAGGCCACCGAACAAGGTGCGTTTTCGCTAGTTGGTGGAGGAGATTCCGTTGCTGCAATTAATAAATTTGGTCTTGCTGATCAAGTTTCATATGTTTCAACAGGAGGTGGTGCAATGCTTGAATACTTGGAGGGTATAGAACTTCCAGGTGTCACGGCAATTCGAAACAACTAAAGACAACGCTCCACCAAAAAGGGTGAAGCAAAAATGGTTTTCTCTAGTCTCGTTTTTTTATACTTTTTTCTTCCTATAAATCTGATATTGTATTATGTATCAGGGAATTTGATGTACAGAAACATCCTCCTAACCTTGTTTTCTTTTTTCTTTTATGCTTGGGGAGAGCCAATCTGGATTGTTTTACTCTTGTTTTCTGCACTTTTCGATTATGGAAACGGGATTTGGATTGAGCGATTAAACAACAAAGCAAAGGCTAAATGGGTTGTTGTATTTTCCATTGCAGTGAATTTGGGTTTATTGATTGCGTTTAAGTACAGCGGCTTCATTTATGATAATATTGCTGCAATTATTAGTCTTCCGTTTGATCGTCCAACCGTAACACTGCCTATTGGTATTTCATTCTATACCTTTCAAACCATTTCATATACGGTGGATGTCTATAGGGGCGACGTAAAAGCACAACGAAACCCGATGAACTTTTTACTTTTTGTGAGCTTGTATCACCAGTTGGTGGCCGGGCCAATTGTTCGATACAAAACCATTGCTGATGAAATAAATGGTCGGAAATTTCATTGGGACGATTTTTCATCTGGAATTGGTCGTTTCAGCCTTGGATTATTCAAAAAAATTGTAATTGCCAATGCTGCTGGAGCGCTGGTAGATAGTTATTTAATTAATCAATTTGATTCGTTGACAAGTGTAACCGCTTGGTTTGGTATAACTCTGTTCGCTGTGCAAATTTATTTTGATTTTTCCGGTTATTCCGACATGGCAATTGGGCTGGGGCGCATGTTTGGATTTCACTACGATGAAAATTTCAAAAATCCGTATGCAGCTAATTCAATAACTGATTTTTGGCGGAGGTGGCATATTTCCTTGTCTTCGTTTTTCAGAGATTATGTATATATCCCGTTAGGAGGAAATAAAAAAGGAGCTGGAAGAATGTATTTAAATATATTAATTGTTTGGACACTCACGGGAATGTGGCATGGAGCCAGCTGGAATTATATGTTGTGGGGATTGTACTTTGCCTTATTGATGTTTGCGGAAAAAGCGTTTTTGTTAAAATTGTATGACCTGGTTCCTTCTGTATTCCGTTACACAATAACCTTAGTTTTAGTTGTGTTTGGATGGTCGTTGTTTTATTTTGAAGATCTCTCCAAATTTGGTGAATTCTGTGTAGCCTTGGTGAATTTCGCCCCCAATGAATCGGTTTCTTTTTTATTTGATTTAAAACAGAACATCTTTTGGTTTGGCTTGGTCATTATGTTTTGCATTCCGTGGAGTGAATTCAATTTTGTGAATCAAAGATTAAGTTCCCTATCAACACATCCAGTTCTCCTTTCAGGAAAAATTATCCTTCACATTGGTGTGTTGTTAATTTGCACTTCCTTTTTGGTAGGCAGTACCTACAATCCATTTTTATATTTCCGTTTTTAATGAAAGCACTTAAAATCATACATGCAATCGCCTTTTCTGGTACATTAATCGGTGGATCCGTGTTGTTTATCTTTTCAGAAAAAAAGGAAATTTCTGAATCGGAAAAGCGAAAAC
Source organism: Lishizhenia tianjinensis (assembly GCA_945863425.1). GTDB lineage: Bacteria > Bacteroidota > Bacteroidia > Flavobacteriales_D > Crocinitomicaceae > UBA952. Next base: position 1,181 of record CAMBBW010000102.1, on the reverse strand, counting down.
TTACTACTTGGCCTGGCATACACCTTGCGGGATTATTGGATGGCTCGTTGATGCATCAATACCAAAAGTATATTGATGATCATTTTCCGTTTAGAAGTTCATTGGTTGAATTGGCTTTTTTAATGAATGAAGGAAAAGGAATGAAAGCTGCCAACAATGCTCGATTGATTGTTAAAGAAGGAGCACGAAAAATTGACGAAAAGAAAATTGATTTAGATAAAGCGGCACGCGATGTTGACTATTTAGTAAATGCAGAATCATCTGCCTCTCATGGATTATTAATCATTGGTGGACGTGCGTTTCAGGTATTTGGAGGAAACAAATCTTCGGTGAAAAGCTATACAGAGGTGGTGAATGAATACCGCAAATTACTCCCTTCCGAAGTGCGCGTTTTCAATTGCGTAGTACCAACCGGCAGCTCTTTTGTTTTTGTGAAAGAATATGACTATTTACGAAATAAAGAATTTGCCAATATCGATGACGCCTATTCTTTTTCTGAATCTGGAGTAATCAATGTGCGCGCCAAAGAAGCCTTGGTGCAACATCAAGATGAATATATCTATTTTGCATCGGACCACCACTGGACGGGATTAGGAGCGTATTACGCGTATACAGCTTTTTGTCAAGCAGCAGGACTCAAACCCACTCCCTTGTCAAAAATGACTAAAAAAGTGAAAAAGAACTTTTTGGGAACGCTGTATAATTTAACCAAAGATGAATCCATCAAAAACAACAAGGATTCCGTTGAATACTTTATTCCACCGGTGACAACAGAAACAAAAATATTTGCAGAATATGCGGCCGGAGGAAATTCATATGGTGTATTTTTGGGAGGTGATTTACCACACATGAAAATTAAAACATCCTTGAAAAATGGTCGAAGTGTGGTGTTGATTAAAAATTCATTTGGGAATCCGTTTGCTACTTTTTTGGTGAACAATTACGAGACCGTACATGTGGTTGACTACCGCTATTTCAATAAAGGTTTATTGAACCTCATCAAATCAGAAGGAATAGATGATGTAATCTTCTTCCACAATGTTTTTTCTGCCAATACACTTTCCCATACGCAACGACAACGAATTATCAAACACGCAATAACGGATAGTGGAAGTACTAAAAACCCGGCTAATACAAAAGCCAAAAAAGAAAATAAATCTGGTGATACTAATGGAAAACAA
>CAMBBW010000101.1 GCA_945863425.1 Lishizhenia tianjinensis | reverse complement strand
CAAGTACCAGTCAAAACATTCCAGGAAGTGGAACTTTTCGTTATCGTCCAGTCGAAATCACACCTACAAATGCAACTGCAAATACATACACTGTTCGTTTAGCTAATTTAGATGCTACTAATGAAACTCCAGTAGGCTATAACCGAAATTCTTTTGAACCTATCCTTTGCGCTAGTAATCCAGATTTTTACCATCAAGTAAATCGCACGAATGGAGCTACTCCCATTAATTTGACGGTAAATTTTGATCCAATTGCTGATGGTAATTGGAGTGATATGGCACGATGGAACTTATCCCAACCGGCTATCTGGCAAGATATTCCAGTAGTTTCTGTTGCACCAGGAGCTCCATTTTTCAAATCAACTACTTCAAACTGGAATGATTTCAACAATGTACCGTACATATTAACTAACACTAATCCATCTTTGCCAATAATAAATAATGTGTTAACAACAGGATGTGCACCCTTAGATGTCTTGTTTTCAACCAATCCAGTAGCCGGTTTATCCTATTCTTGGCAAGCGAATGGACAGAATATTGGAAATGGTTCTACTTTGTCCACTGTTTTATCAAATCCGGGTTGTTACGATATCACTCTAATAGCATCAAATGGTAATTGTTCTAATTCAGCTACTTCAACAAGTTTAATCTGTGTTGAAAATACTCCCAACGCAGCATTTACAGCAAGCACCTCAGTAATTACCAATTCAAATCAACCAATAAATTTTTACAATTCCTCTATTGATGCGACAGATTATTTTTGGGATTTTGGAAATGGTACAACTACCAATCAAGAAAACCCTAATGTTGTATTTTTAAATCCTCAAGGGAATTACTTGGTTACATTAGTTGCGACCTCACCAAATGGTTGTTCAGATGAAGCAACTATGGTTATTAATTATAACGAGGAAACAATCTTCTATGTTCCCAATTCATTTACACCCGATGAGGATGAATTCAATCAAGCTTGGGGACCCGTTTTTACATCTGGATTTGATCCTTATAATTTTGATTTAATGATATTCAACAGATGGGGAGAATTGATTTGGGAAAGTCATAACGCAACTGCACGATGGGACGGAACCTATGGATTTAAAGCTCAGCAATGCCCGGATGGTATCTACACCTGGAAAATCGCTTTCAAAACACAGCAAACTGATAACAGAACTATTGTTACTGGAAGCGTTAATTTAGTCCGATAGAGTTAATCGTTAAATTTGTTGGCCGTCAGATACTACCTTAAATTTGTTTTCATGCGAAGAAATTTTCCTTTTATTAAAGGAGTTAGATAACTTACTTAGGAAAATCCGCCAGTATGAATATAGAGTATTTTCTTATCATACAACCCATTCAATTCAATGTATTCTTTTAATTTAAAAAGAGCCTTTGCATTATAAGTTAAATCAATTGGCACGCCACTTTTTTCTGTAAAAGCATAACTAAATTGTTTAAGTTCGTCTGTAGCATGTCCATAAGCCCCTAAATCATCTGTTGAAAGAACAACAACTTGACTCATTTTGTCCTCAATAAATTCAATATCAAATCCAAATCGATTCAGTTTTCTTTTCATTTCAGTTATAGAATCAAACCCTTTTAATGCAGGGCACACAAGTAATTTACAAGTTGAGGGAGCTGCTAACAAAATACCTATAGATGTCGCCGTTGTGCCTTGAGCTACACATATATAATCAAAATCATTTGTTGTTTCTGTCAAAATATCGATGCAGCCAATTACTCCATGATAATTCCCACCTCCTTCCGGAACAATCCAAAAGTTAGAATATTCAGTTAATAATTCTTGTTTATATTCTGGCTCATCTTTATATTGGTAATCATCCCTTGAAACAAATTTAAGTTTCATTCCTAGGGAATCACAATAATTCAAAATCAAATTCGACTCTTTATTTAGCTCGTCTCCTCGCACTACTCCTACTGTTTCTATTCCGAATAGTTTTCCAGCCATGGCTGTTGCCAACAAATGATTAGAATAGGCTCCGCCAAAGGTTAGAATCCCATTCAAATTATTTTGTTGGACATGCAAAATATTTAATTTTAATTTTCTCCACTTGTTACCTGAAATCAACGGATGAATTAAATCATCTCGTTTAATGAACAAATTTGCCATCTGATCGTTTAACCATAGAGGTTGAATAATAGATAATTTTTCAGAAGGTATTTTATTTAATACAGACATTTAATTAGAATGAATCGAGAATCATTAGGTTTTAGTAAAAAAAAGCAATTATTAGAAGAAGACTATTACTTGAGCAAAGATGGATATATAATCTTTACTGAAAACTATCATCAAAAACGTGGATATTGTTGTAAAAGTGGATGTAAACACTGTCCTTATGGTTATGATAAAAAAACTGATTCTTTTAAACCGAAAAATCAATAAACACCTAATTCAGGATATTTTCCTTTGAATTTCCCCATTATTTTTTTTATTTCTTCTATATCCTTTTCAGTATCACCTGTTGGAACATAAACAGAATGGAAGCCACCCATTTTAATAGAGTAATCCATGTAACATATATATATTGGAACATTCGCTTTTACTGCAATATAATAAAATCCTTTCTTCCAATTTGGATTGTATTTTCGAGTTCCTTCTGGAGTAAAAACCAAATACATCGTTTCCGTATTTTGAAAAAGTTTCACTGCATACTCTGTCAAATTAGAATTTCTCTTTCGGTCAACCGGAATTCCTCCTAACGATTTTAATAATAATCCTAATGGGAAGAAAAAAAGCTCTTTTTTAATTAAAAACTTGGCTTTAACTCCGTATTGAAAAAAAGCGAGTCTACCTAAAATAAAATCCCAATTAGAAGTATGCGGTCCAACAGCAATAACACATTTTTTAATATCTACTGGTGGATTGGGATCAATTTTCCAACCAATTACCCAAAAAATAAAACGAGCGATATACTTCAAAATTGGTATTTAAAAAATATTATTTTTTCAAAAGATCTTTTACGAAATTTGGGATAGCAAACGTGCCTGTATGAATTTCAGAATTATAATATCGAAGTCCTTGTTCTTCAACGAATGAATCTACTTGGTTACTATCAGTAAGTGTTTTCGGATTTAAATCCCCCTTTATCCCATATTGAAAGCTCCACATTCCTGTTGGATATGTTGGAACAAAAAACAAGGAAACTGGTGATTTATCTTCACCAAAAATCCCTTGTAAAGTATGATTTAATTCAGCGAAAGCTTTCTCATTAAATTTCGGGGACTCACCTTGAGCAACTAATATCCCATTTTTCTTCAATGCATTGTAACAATTGGTGTAAAATTCAACAGAAAATAATCCTTCTGCAGGACCAACAGGATCAGAACCATCAACAATAATTAAGTCATAAAATTCTGGCTGAGCATTTTTAATGAATGAAATACCATCATCAACCAATAATTCCAATTTAGGGTGATCGAAAGAATTAGCTATTTCAGGTAAAAATTCTTTACACGCCTTAATAACTTCCCCATCAATTTCAACCATTGTTACTTTTTCCACTGAATCATGACGCAATACTTCACGAATTGTACCACCGTCACCTCCACCGATAACCAATATGTTTTTTGCATTTCCAAGTGTGAAAAGTGCAGGATGAGAGATCATTTCATGGTAATGAAATTCATCTTTTTGCGTGGTCATAACCATATCATCTAATGCCAACATTTTACCATACTTATAAGATTCCAATATCCTAACGCGTTGAAATGGAGATTGTACGTCATAAAACACGTCTCCTGTAAAACGAAGGGAAAGTGCCTGATTATCATCTTTGTCAGTAAACCAAACATTTCTTGTGTAAAATTCTGGATTTTGCCAATCAGCAGCTTTTTGGCGCATTGTTGAAATATCAAAATCATTTCGAGTCAATAAATTCACCGATCCTCTTTTCATTTCAATTGCCGAATAAGATTTCGCTTTAAAACACTCTTTCAAATGATCAAAAGAAATCCACGCATTCATTTCTCCACAAGTAAATAAATCAACAGCCGCATAACCATATTCTGGCCAAGTATGAATGGCAAGATGACTTTCTTGAATTACGACCACACCCGAAACACCATAAGGTGAAAAATGATGAAAAGTTGAATTTATTACAGTAGCTCCTGCTTTTTGAGCAGCCCCTACCATGTCTCGTTCAATTCCTGCAACATCATTCATAATGTGTGGGTCACAATTCATAAACTCAACTAAAATATGATTACCAAGTGCGTTTGACATAAACTACGTTATTAAAATGTTTGCAAAATTACGTTTTTTAACAACATTAAACATGCAGTTTATATCAATATCCACGCAAGAAATTGTTAATTTTACCCTAAATTGGAATTAAATAATTATTATCAAGTGATTCGCAACCAAAAATTAAATACAGTTATTGCTTTTTGCTTGCTATTGTTTTTCTCATTTTCACATTACACTCTTGCCAGTAAAATTGAAAAGGGCTATAAAGCTTTGGTAATTTTTGATTATTTTCAGGCCAAGAAATATTTTGAGAAATCGTTAAAAAAAGACGTCTCACCGGCATCGTATGGCTTAGCTTTAATTTATTTCAGGAAAGACAATCCTTTTCATTCACTTGATTCTGCTTACAAGTATATTAAAATCGCCAAATCGACTCGGGAAAATGTGAAACTAAAAATGCGCATTAAACTTGAAAAGTATAACTATTCTGAAGAATCGATTCTAGATTTAGAACAAGGGATTAGCAAAGGTTTCTTTTCTTCTTGTCTTTCTGAGAATAACGTTTTATGTTATGATCAATTTATTGAAAAACATAGTAATTCTACTTTTCTGAATAAAGCAATATTCAAAAGGGATTCATTAGCGTTCGAACTTACTAAAAAAGAAAATCTTACAAAATCAACCTTTTCCTTTATCGAGAAATATCCAGAATCTACTTTCAAACAAGAGGCATTCAATTTGTTTTACAAACAACAATTTTTTGAATACACACAAAAAGAAACTCTTATTTCCTATTTGCAATTTTTGAATGAGTGTAAAGATAACCCCTATAAAAATGAAGCTGAGAATAAGGTTTATGAATTAAGTACAGCTTCTAACTCCATTAAATCATTGGAGATTTTCATTAAGGAACAAGCAACGAACCATAACATTCCTGATGCTTGGAGAAGGCTTTACAAAATATTCATGAGTGATTATGGGGAAAACAAATATCAAGATTTCATCAAGAAATATCCTGATTATCCTTTCGGAAATGAAATAAAAAACGAAGAGTCTTTATCTAAACTTACGCTTTTACCTGTAAAGATTGATAACGCTTGGGGTTACATGAACAAAGAAGGTAAATTGATAATTCCGGCTCTTTATGAAGAAGCTGGTTATTTTTCCGAAGATCTCGCGGTGGTTGTAAAGGATAAAAAGTATGGGTATATCTCAAAATCCAACAAATTTATTATTGAGCCAAAATTCGATGATGCATCCGATTTCAACCAAGGTAGAGCTGTGGTGCAAATAAATAAGCACGTTGGGTTAATTGATCGTAACGGTTTTTTTATTTTCGATCCTATATATTCAGAAATAGGTCCCGTAAGTGAAGGTAAGATCTACGTAAAAAAGGATTCCCTTTATGGTTTTTATTCTAAAAATCGAGTAGCGCTTATTCCAGAACGTTTTCAAGAAGTTGAATCTTTTGAAAATAGCATTTCCCGTGTTAAAATTGAGAATAATCAAGCAATAATTGATAGTGTAGGTTCATTTTTAGTGAAACCATATTATGAATCAATCGATTTCTTTACTGACACTTTATTGATTTTTTCTGACAGCAGCAAATATGGTATTTGTGATTTTAATGGGACTCAACTCATTCCCGCTAAATTTGATTTTATTGGCAAATTATCAGGTAATAGAGCTCTAATTGTTAGTGATAATAAAATTGGCTACCTAGATGAAACTTTGAAGTTTGTTGTTCAACCAACTTTTGAAACGTATCCGAATTACCAAACCTATGCGATCTTTAAAAATGGATTAGCTAAAGTGAAGAAAAATGGTAAAATCGGATTAATCGATTCTAAAGGAAAAACATTTGTTCCATTCAATTATCTTGAATTAGGATCAATTTCAAATTATATATCTTTCAACAAAAATGGTAAATGGGGCTATTTTGATGAAATGGGAAAGGAAGTTATTAAGCCTAATTATGAATATGCTGAAAGCTTTTCAAAGGATATTGCCATTGTGAGTAAAGATTCATTAATGGGCGCAATTGACATCAAAGAAAAATTTATTATACCCAATGCCTATTCAACGATTGAATTTATTGAGGGCACAGATTTTTTAAAGGTTGGTGCTGGTTCCATCTATGGGGTTTTTGATAGAAATGGACAGGCTATAGTTCCGGTTCATTATCAAACGCTCAATTTACTTAATTCAGATTTAATTTTACTGTCAAAAGGTGATTCTATTGCGTATTTTTTCATTAAGGAACGAAAATTGGTACAATTAAAAAATTGATGGAAAAGTTTTTTTATTATATCGACAAATTCAAATACGGCATTCTAGCTGCATTGGCAACCTATGTTCTTTTGTTTACTTATATGCAGCTAAAGTATTTTGATCAACTTGTTCCGATAGAACGAATGTTTAACGAATCACACGTTGACATTCCAGATGATGAAATAGAATTAAAACCAGAAAATATCCAAGTTGCACCAGAATTTCAGGGAGGTGAAGTAAAAAACACAACTAAGGATCTGAATGACAAACGACTTTTCTCAGAAAAAAATTGGTCACAACAAGTAGGAAATCAACAAAACAAGCAATCAGGAAATAACGATAATTCTTTTTCTGATGAACGAAAACATCTCGAGGAAATTCAAAAACAAGTGAATGAACGAAATAATAAAACTCTACCTATAAAGTCAACATCGCCCTCAAATTCAAATTCTTCTTCTGGGTCAAAATTTGCTTTTAAAGGAAATGTTTTAGTTTCATACGATGTTCCTACACGAACAAAAGAAAAACTAGAAGCTCCAGGATATTCCTGTAAAGGCGCTGGAAAAGTAGCTATAAAAATTCGGGTTGATAGTTATGGTGGCGTTACATCAGTTAAATTCGATGTTTCCAAAAGTAATGGTGCCGATCAATGTATGATTGACCTAGCATTGAGTTACGCTAAGTCACGATCTAAGTTTACAGGTGGTTCTGGCAATGCTGATGGATATATTTACTACACATTCGTCGCTCAATAAATTAACATAAGTTGTTTCCCCATTTCGAGTACTAAAAATAACACAAGTTGTGCTTGAATAATACGATTAGGTTTTAAACGATAACCATAAACAATGATTGAGAATAGAGAAACTAACTCAAGAATCGCTTCATTAATAACCAACCCTACGATGAAACAACCCACACAAATGCAAAAAAACAAAATGAAATTTTTCTTCTTTCTTGCCGAAAGATATAAATAAGAGAAGCACAGAAAACTAAGTCCATAACAAATGTAAAAAATATCAGTCCAAAGAGTTGCAAAGAAAATCTCTAGCGTTTCATGTGATAAAAACAAGGTCCAGAAAAATTGTTGGGATAGTAATTTAAAAAGAAGCACGCTTCCGTATATCCAAAAAATGGTTGTAATAGCATTTCGATTTACGACTAAAATATATATGAATATAACAACTAATGTTACTTCGTTTAATGGAAATGGAAATAGAAAGGCTCCTTTTTCTAACCATTGCAAGCCTGCATAGACAATAAAAGTTAGTAGAGTCAAAAAAACAGTTCTTTCTTCCCGAATCATGAACGTTTATCTAGCGCTTCATATATATAATCAAACGTGGATAATATAATAGGTAATCCGTCAACGACAGCAATATTATGCTCAAAATGAGCGCTAGGAAGCCCATCAGCGGTCACTATTGTCCAATTATCTTCTAATTGATTAACCTTTTCGGTACCCATATTTATCATTGGCTCAATGGCAATAGTCAATCCATTTTGAATTCGCTTGCCACTCCCTCTTCTTCCATAATTCGGTACTTGTGGATCTTCATGGAGTGTTTTTCCTAAACCGTGTCCTACAAGATCTCGAACAACACCATACCCATTTTTTTCAGCGTGCTGTTGTATAACGAAGCCAATATCCCCTACTCGATTTCCTGTATGACAATTTTCTATTCCCAAGTATAAACATTCCTTTGTTACCTCTAATAGTTTTTTAACTTCAGGTTTAACATCACCTACTTCAAAAGTAAAAGCATGATCTCCATAATATCCTTTATAAATAGAACCACAATCAACAGAAACAATATCTCCAGATTGGAATGGTCGATTCGTTGGCAAGCCATGTACAACTTGTTCATTTACAGATATAAGCAAGGTACTTGGGCAACCATAAAGACCTTTAAATCCTGGTTTTGCATTTTGAGACAGAATATATTCTTCGGCAATCCGATCCAATTCTTTTGGTGTTTGTCCTTCATAGAGATGCTTTGCAATAATTCCTAATGTTCTGCTAACAATTTGAGCAGCTTCGCGCATTATTTCAATTTCTTGTGCTGTCTTGTACTTTATCATATAATGCTTTATAAACAAGATAAATACCAGCCAGAATTAATGGAATACTTAATATTTGACCTGTATTTATGGAAAATTGAAAATCACGAGCAGTTTGACCTAATTTAATGAATTCAACGAGAAAACGAGACCCGAAAATCAAAATTAAAAAAGAGCCAAAAACAAGTCCTGGCTTTAGATAACCTTCTTTTTTCCAATAAAGAAAATAAAGGAATCCAAACGAAAATAAATAAGCAATTGCTTCATATAATTGCGCAGGGTGTCGCGGAGTAGGGTCAAACATATTTGTAGCCTCATCATAATACATAGAAAAACTAAAGGCCCACGGCAAATTCGTCACATCTCCCACAATTTCATGATTCACCAAATTTCCTAGTCGAATAAAACAACCTGC
>CAMBBW010000100.1 GCA_945863425.1 Lishizhenia tianjinensis | reverse complement strand
ATACAACAATTAATACGTTTGTAGTACAATAATTATTTATGAATTGTCACTAATTTTTTCTTTTTCAAATAAAAGATGATTTAGTGTAGTTTTGGCTCCGTGGCGCAACTGTATAGCGCACTGGATTTCGGCTCCAGCGGTTACAGGTTAGAATCCTGTCGGGGTCACAAAGTAGATGAAGGTCTCATTCCTATTTGGTTTGGGACTTTTTTAATTCATGAAGCCAAGCGAAGAACATGAGGGTATTATTGGTGTTTCCCATAGATTTAATGAGGTTTTTGGAAAACCGTAAAGTTAGAACTAATATTTAGCAGCAATTAAGTCTTTTTCTCGAAATATTGGGTTTTTTATGTGTTTTTTATCGTGATTAAATAAAATTCCTGTATCTTCGGCTTAAGTAAATTTTAATAATTAGAATGAATATTAAGCGTTTTTCACTTAAATTAAGTGTTTTTCACGGAAGAACAGTGCCCGAAGAGGGGGTAATTGTTGGATATGGTGCTATTATTGAAGTGTTTAAATTAGCAGTTCCGATACCGACTAAACTATCATTTGTTAGTTCAAAAAACAGACACTTTGAAAATAATGAATGGAAAGTTTATCCTGTCGGCTATCTTCCTGATGAAAATCTATACAAACAACTGATATTCGCATTAAAGTATGAAGGAGTAGATCTACTATTGTTTAAGAAATTGTTTGAAGTCCTCTCGGCTGAAGAAATGGAAGAGATGATTCAGCAGGAAAATCTTGGGCAATACAGTAGAAGAATTTGGTTCATATATGAATGGTTAACAGGAAAAAAATTAAATATTCCAGACCTAAAAACGGGAAATTTGGTGCCTGTTATTGATGAAAAATTACAATATGCAATTGATGGAGTAAGTTCACCACGACATAAAGTAATTAATAATCTTCCTGGTAATAAGGACTTTTGCCCGCTTATTCGTAAAACAGTGAAGCTTGAGAAATATATCGAATCTAATATTCGTCAAGAAAAAAATAACTATTTGAATCGGGTTCACAAGGATATTCTACAACGAGCGTCCTCATTTCTTCTTTTAAAAGATTCAAAAGCATCATTTTCAATTGAGGGGGAAAATCCAAGAAACAATCGTGCTGCCCGTTGGGGGACAGCAATTGGTCAGGCGGGTAAAAATGAACTTTCAATAGCAGAATTGAATCGCTTGCAACAAATGGTAATAGAAAATGACCGATTTATCAATATGGGAATCAGGAGTCAGCAGGGTTTTATTGGAGATAGGGACCGTGCAACACAAGAGCCAATTCCGGATCATATTTCTGCGAAGTATGAAGATCTTGAACAACTAATGGCTGGCTGGCTACAAACACAAAAAGAGCTCGTGAAATCGCGAATGGACCCCGTTTTAGTGGCGGCAAAAATCGCATTTGGTTTTGTTTTTATTCACCCTTTTGTTGATGGAAACGGGCGTTTACATCGTTATATCATTCATCATGTTTTATCTCAAACAGGTTATACTGAACAAGGATTCATCTTCCCCGTTTCAGCTTCTATGTTAACACACATTATGGACTATGCAAAAGCCTTAGAATCCTATTCACATTCAATTTTAAATTTTATTGATTGGAAGCCATCCGAGAATAATAATGTTGAAGTTTTAAATGATACCATAGACTATTACCGTTTTTTTGATGCCACAGCACAAGCTGAATTTCTTTTTTATTGTGTTAACGACACTTTGGTTAATATAATTCCCAATGAAGTTGAATACTTAAAAAAGTTTGATGCATTCAAACGTTTCATAGACAATAGATATGAAATGCCCGATAATATGATTTCTCTTCTAGTTGGATTTTTGGAACAAGGAAAAGGAAAACTTTCTAAAAGAGGGATTAATAATGAATTCAACAAATTAACTGTAGATGAAATCAGCAGTATTGAGAAGCAATTTCAATTAGTTTTCTTAGAGAATTAACTTATCTAGCAAAAACCACACAAACAGTACTTCTATCGATTTTTACCGTCTTCTTCTTTTTTAACTGTAAATGATATTCCATCATCCCCTCCAAATCCCTATAAAAGTCAGATTACTGTTCTTATGGTTCCAACATAAAAAAAGTCCCATTCCTATTTGGTTTGGGACTTTTTTATTCGTTTTAATTACTATAAAAACTTTAGCACTCAAATTAATGTTCAACCTTTTCTAATTTTATAGAAAAAATAATCCATGACTCCCAATGAAAAAGACTTTTTAGCTATATTTATAAATGCAATGAACAACTTGAATTTAATTCAATTCGTTTATGAAAAGAAAATTTTGTTATGAAGCTCACTTTGTTTTTAGTCTTTTTTTCGTCATTTATCTCATTTGCGCAACCTTTACAAAATTTCAATAAAGAGCGTACGCAAATCGATAAGCATTTGATGATTGGTTTGGGTTCTTGGGCTACTTCCAATTTTGTTGTTAGTGGCATTGGTTGGGCAACTGTTCCAAAAAGTGAAGCCTATTATTTTCATCAAATGAATGTACTATGGAATACCGTAAATTTGGGTCTTGCCATTCCTGGTTATTTTAAAGCAAAAAATGACAATCGAACACTTTCCTTGAACGAGACAAAGAAAATCCAACGCAAAACACAAAATATTTTTCTACTAAATACAGGGCTGGATGTAGTTTACATTTCAAGTGGTTTTTTGCTTCGAAATTCGGCTCAATCAAATCTTTCCGAAAGGGATCGATTCAATGGATTTGGAAATGCACTTATTTTGCAGGGAGGTTTTTTATTCATCTTTGATTTAACGGCCTATGCGATTCATAAATGCCACGCAAATAAATTCTTGAATCCATTAGAAATAAGCCCCAATGGATTGGGTTTTACGTGGAAGATAGTCAATGAGCCAACATATAAAAATCACCGTTTTTTATAATATACAATGCTCTTAAATAAAAAAGGAGTCATTTATCGTGTAAATAGCTCCTACTAATAAAAAAAACTAAAGCCCTTTGATCAAATTGTCATAAAGGTCGTTAAATGATATTCCATCAGCCGTTCTGCGTTTGGATAGTTGTTTCAGTTCAACCAAGGCCCATATCACAAATTCCATTAAAAAAGGAGCATCTTTTGGTGCAACATGCGGTTGATATTTCAAAATCAATTGCTTTAAGGGATCAATCGCTTGCAAAGTGGTTGAATAGGTTTCTTCATTCGCTTCATCGGATAATTCCAGTGCATCGGCCTCAAAGAACCAATTTAATACTGCATCATACGGTGTTTCTTGATCTTGTTTTTTTAGTTTTTCAATTTTTGGAAAGTATTTTAAAAAGAGTGTTTTTGTTGCTTCTCCAATTAAATGATTTGCAACAAAAGAAGTACCTTCTTGTTCTCCTTCGTACACCAATTCAACTTTTCCGGTTATGGATGGTATCATTCCGATCAAATCGCTAAATCGCACGGTGGTTTCCTGTTCATTATTTAAAATCGCTCTGCGTTCAGCCGTGCTAATCAAATTTTCATAAGCTGTGATACTCATACGCGCACTGACACCGCTTTTGTGATCGATATATTCGCTTTCTCGGGCCTCAAAAGCTACTTGTTCTAGGATGTCTTTTGCCAGCTCAGGAACATGTACCATGCAATGACGATTTTCTAACTTTTCAGTTTCTTGACTCGTTATCGTTTTTGCCGTTTGAATATCAGCTGAATAATGTGTTAGGATTTGAGATCCTATACGATCTTTTAATGGGGTAACAATGCTTCCTCGATTCGTGTAATCTTCCGGATTGGCCGTAAATACAAATTGTAGATCCAACGGAAGGCGTAACTTGAAACCACGAATTTGAATGTCTCCCTCTTCCAAAATATTGAACAATGCAACTTGAATGCGTGCCTGTAAATCAGGTAATTCATTAATAACAAAAATGCAACGATTGGCGCGTGGAATCATTCCAAAATGGATAACCCTTTCGTCGGAATAGTTTAATTTCAAGTTGGCTGCTTTAATTGGATCAATGTCTCCTATCAAATCAGCAATCGTTACGTCTGGTGTTGCCAGTTTTTCAAAAAATCGATCTGAACGATGCAACCAAATAATCGGAGTTTCATCTCCCTTTTCTGCTAGTAGATCTCGGGCATAGCGACTTATCGGATTAAAAGGATCATCATTCATTTCACTTCCTGCAACAACGGGGATAAATTCATCCAACAAATTCACCATTAATCGTGCAATCCGGGTTTTTCCCTGACCGCGCAATCCCAATAAATTAATGTTGTGCTTGGAAAGTATCGCTCGTTCTAATTGTGGAATCACCGTATGTTCATAACCATGCATGCCAGAAAAAGTAGGTGTTCCTGACTTTAGTGCTGTAATTAAATTGTCTCGAAGTTCTATTTTGATACTTTTAGAAATATATCCAGATGCTTTCAAAGCGCCAAAGGTGTTGATTGTTGTATTCATTTTGTCAGTTAATTCGTTTTTTTCTATTTGTTTCGTAATCGTGAAAAATCATTTCTCCTAACCCTTTCAATCCCGTGAAGAATGCTTTTCCTTTATTGGACTTCGTGAATTGCTCCACAAACGATTGCAAATAAGGATCTTGCGCAATCATAAATGTGGTTATTGGAATATGCATTTTACGAGCTTGCGCCGCCATATTGTAACACTTTTCCACAATCATTTCATCCAGCCCATTACTGTTTTTGTAATATTGTCCATCCGGCAAACGAAGGCAACTAGGCTTACCATCCGTAATCATAAAAATTTGTTTGTTGGTATTTCGTTTCCTACGAAGAATGTCCATGGCTAATTCCAACCCAGCAACAGTATTCGTATGGTAGGGGCCAACTTGTAAATAGGGGAGGTCCTTTATTTTAATTGGCCAGGAATCGTTTCCAAAAACAATAACATCCAAGGTGTCTTTTGGATAAGAGGTGGTTATTAACTCTGCTAGCGCCATTGCTACTTTTTTCGCTGGTGTGATGCGGTCTTCACCATATAAAATCATGCTATGGCTAATGTCAATCATTAAGACGGTGCTCATTTGTGATTTGTGGTGCGTATCTTCCACAACTAAATCTTGTTCCGTTAGCTGAAAATCACCAATGCCATTATTTATTTGAGCATTTTTTAAACTTTCAGTAATGGATATATTTTCAATGGAATCACCAAATTGAAAATCACGAAATTCACCAGTCAATTCATCTCCTTGGCCACTTTTTTTAGACTTATGATTTCCTGTTCCACTTTTTCTGATTTTTCCAAAAATTTGATCTAGCGCATTTTTACGTAATACACGCTCTGTTTTGGCTGTAATAGCTAATTGACCTTTTCCATCAGGTTTAATCTCTTCGCGCAAGTAACCTTTCTTCTTAAGATCTTCAATAAAATCATCCATGGTATATTCATCGTTGGTTAATGAATATTCTTTGTCCAAAACATTAAGCCACTCAAGCGCTTCATCGACATCTCCTGATGTGTGCGTAATGAGTTCACTAAAAATATCAAACAACCTATCAAAATTTGATTGTTCAGGTGATTGATAAGGAGTAAAGATATAGCCTGATTTTGGCATAAAAGATTCTTTTGATTTACAACAGCAAGGTGGCTAAAAAGTTTCATATAGCTATTATTTAATTTAATATGTTGTATTTTTTTAGCAGATTTTGATTTAAATATATTGGTTAGAAAAAGATATCTTTTTGTTATTTCAGTTGCTTTACAATTGGAATAAGCAAAGTTGTAGCGCCAATCATTTTTCGGGAAACAATTAGTTCTACCGTTAATAAGATTATTTCATAGATTTAAAAACAATTACACCCTATCTTTGAAAATAAAAAGTAATATGAAAAATGCAATTGGTTTTGGAGAAAAGATTGAAGGGTTTGGTATTCCAGTGCTGAATGAAAGGGAGATTCGTGCTGCGTCAGGTATTATGTTTGTCTTTGCCTTATTATCCTTACTTATTATCATTTTTCAAAAGGATTTTGTACTAGCCAAATTTTTTGTTCTACTCTTTTTATTGGATTTTACTATACGAGTATTTGTTAACCCGATTTTTTCTCCCATGTTGATCATTGGTAGATTAATTGTTCGAAATCAAACTCCTGAATACGTGGGTGCTCCTCAAAAAAGATTTGCGTGGAAGATTGGTTTTGGATTATCCGCTACTATGTTCTTATTGATGAATGTATTAAACACATATAGTATTATTACGGGTTTAATATGTCTAATTTGTTTGATATTTCTCTTTTTCGAATCGGCATTTGGAATTTGTTTAGGCTGTTTGTTTTATCCATTATTTACGAAGGAAGAGGTGAAATATTGTCCGGGTGAGGTATGTGAAATTAACGAAAGAACAAGTATTCAGAACGTTTCTAAGACTCAAATTTGGATCGTTGTTGCCTATGTAATTGCTGCAATAGCTTTGGTCTACGGGTTGAAATCTATTTACAGTGAAATGCCCTCAAACCTTTGGCAAAAAATAGGGGTAAAAAAATAAGCGCCTCTTTCGAAGCGCCTTTCTCTTATAGTTTGATGTGAGAATTATTTACTGAACAATGAATTGAATACTTTGCTTTTCCTCTGCTGAAATTAAATTGGCAACGTACATACCGGAGGATAAATTGTCAAAGCTTAGACTAGTTAAATTTTTGACTTGGATTGAATTCACTAGTTGTCCGGTCCCTGTTGTGATCTCTATTGTTTCGATATCGGCATTATCCCAGCTTATTGTTCCATTACCGTTATTTGGATTAGGATATAATTTAACCGTATTAGTTTGTTCCAATAATCCGGCTTCTCCAAAGTATACATAAGTTCCAATATTTAATTGACACCCATTTACATCTGTAATATTCACCTCATAAATGCCTTCGGTAGTAATGCCTAAAATGTCTTCACTTGTTTCTTGGGTAGTCCATGTATAATTATAAGGAGCTGTTCCCCCTTGAACCAATAAATCTAAATTTACGGAAGTTTGTAAGTCATTTTGTGAAATTACACCTTGCAATAGGGATGGCGAGGTGATTTCAAATGATGAAAAAATAATTTCACCTTCATTCGTTTCAATTTTCACGCGGTAAATACCCGCAGCCAAGTTATTGATGTCTTGTTCATTGTTACCATTCTCCCAAGAGAAAAAATAGGTTGTACCAGCTACAACTTCGATATCAATGCTTCCGTCGTTAGCATTTGCACAAGATAGGTGGTGAACGTTATAGGAAATCACCTGTTGATTAATTGAGTTTTGAATTATGCCTGAAGTAATTATTTCTGCATTTGCTGAAAATAGACTTGTTCCAATTACTAAGCTTGCTATAAAATTACGTGTTGTAGTTTTCATTTTGTTTCGTTTTTTGTTTACTGAGACAAAGTTGGTAGGAATCAATAAAGTAGTAACTTGTTTTTATTGCTAGCCTATTAAAATACGCGAGGCTACCGAGAATTTAGTACGTAAAATATTCTCTTTTGTACGTGTTTATGCGTAAAAATGACCTGGAACGATTGTTTTTTTGAATTATTGGAGATTCTGTCTTTATAGTTAAATCTTTGAATCACTGACGAATGATTATTCCATCCTTTAATTCAATAATCCGATCGCTTTTATTTGCAAAATCGTCATCATGTGTTACAGCAATGATTGTTTGACCGTAGTCTTTGGCTAATTCTTGTAATATATGGAAAACTATTTCAGTGTTTTTGCTGTCCAAATTACCCGTTGGTTCATCCCCCATAATGATTAAAGGGTCATTAATCAATGCCCGAGCAATTGCCACGCGTTGTTGTTGCCCGCCTGAAAGTTTACTGGCAGGTTTCAATGCTTGATCTTTTAATCCCAATGCGTCCAGCTTTTGATAGGCTTTTTCCTCAATTTCTTTTTCAGGTAGTATTCCTAATTTTAGAGCCGGAATCATTACATTGTGCAAACACGAAAATTCGGGTAATAAGTAATGAAACTGAAAAACAAATCCGATTTTCTGGTTGCGAGTTTCTGCTAAATAGTCTTTGTTGCAGCCTGTAACTAATTTATTGTCAATGATTAACTCACCTGAATAATCTGTATCCATCGTTGAAAGAATATACAATAAGGTTGATTTTCCACTTCCTGATTTTCCGATCATGGTCAAAAACTCTCCTTTTTTAACAGAAAACTCTATGTTTTTCAACACCTGAAATTCAGTGGGTTGATGAAAGAACTTATTAATATTCTTGGCCTCTAAAATATTCATAGTTTATTTTCTTAATATGTCAACAGGATCCACTTTAGCCGCTTTTCGCGCTGGAATATATCCTGCCCAAAAGGTTATAAACAAACCGATTAAAACTCCTTGAATAAATTTTGTAGGTTCATAATCGATGGGAAAATAACCACTATCGCCTCCTATGTAAACAGTCTTTAAAAAGGTAATCAAAATGGTAGCCATTAACATTCCACCAATTACACCTAAAATACCAATGGTGACTGCTTGTGTAACAAAAATTCGAATTACATCTTTCCCTTTGAATCCAATGGCTTTCAAGATAGCTATGTCATTAATTTTTTGTGAAACGGTCATGTTTAGGATGTTGTAAATTCCAAACCCTGCAACCAACAATATGGTTAAAGAAACAAACGTGATCACTATTTTCCGCATTTTGTTAGCCGCCATCATCGTTTCGTTAGCTTCTTTCCAACCTTCTGCATTGTAGCCTGTTAACATAGCTATTTTTTTTGCCATTTCAGATGCTTTTTCTGGGTCGCTTATATTTACGTTGATATCGGTGATGTAACTATTACTTTCTCTTAATAATTGTTGCGCTGCTGAGATATGAATGTACGATTTGGTTTTGTCTGTAATGGAATTGTTCGTTTTAAAAATTCCAATTACCTGAAAGGTTCTATTAACAGCTTTTGAGGAGGTGAGGTTCATATTATCACCAATATTCAGGTTCATCTTTTCTGCAATTCCGCTGCCGATGATGATTCCATTAGGATTATTTTTTAATTGATCAAAGTTTCCAACCACCATAAAAGACTGAATGTTATACATTTTATTGGCTTCATCAGGCTTTGTTCCGGTAGCAATTCCAGCAATTTGTGATTTACCGTTTGTATAGAAAATAGAAGTAGTAACTTGAGGAGTAACCACCTCTACTGTTTCCATTTTTTGAATGGTTTCAATGACCAAATTAGGATTTATAATCGTGTTTTTTTTTGGGACCACTTTTGGATTTAGTATTAACGGTTGAGACTGATTGCTGTCCAATAACGGT
>CAMBBW010000099.1 GCA_945863425.1 Lishizhenia tianjinensis | reverse complement strand
TTTCGTGGCAAGAGCCATTAACTCATCGACATGGTTTTGACCTCTACTGTTCAGACCTAAAACAGCTATTCTTATTCGTTCATTTGCCCCGAAAGCTTTTTGGGGAACAACGGTTGGCATTTCTACTGCCGAATGTAAAGCAGTGGGTGCAACAGCTGCAAAAAGCACTCCTTTTGAAGCTGTTTTTATAAAATCTCTTCTTGATTTTTCTGTCGATTCTTTCATTTATTTCAGCATTTAGGTGTTAATAAGGTTAAGATAAGCAAATTTTATGTTGATTTAATAAAAAAGAGAGATACTTATCCAATTTTTTTAAACCAGAATAAGATTCTCCAAAATTATTACCCGTGTGTGAAATATGGAAAAATCAATTTTTCTTTATTACCGATGACAAAAGTCATTATAATAAAAATATATATCAGCCATTTAATAAATCTATTAATCGTAATTTTACCTTGAAAAAAATACCTACTTCTAACCTATTTCGTCGAACTGTTCTAATATGAAAATATTCTTCAAACATTATGGTTAGCATTCGATGAAAAATGATTGGTAAAGCAGAAATTGATCACCTGGCTTTACATTTCGAATAAGATGATTTGGGCGTAACCATATATACAAATCATTTAGAAACAGGTCTAAAAATTATTCTTCCCGCGAATAAATCACAAATGACCAATTAGGTGTCTGAAAGTCAATGCTGTGCTAAATGGCACAAACTCAGATTCGGTAATTTTGAAATTTAGTATATCCAGATGGATCATACAGAAGGTTTTATTTAAATACTCAATTTACTATATGTATATATCATTCTTTTTAAAATTAACCAATCGATTGACTTCGACCAGATTTGCAGGAGTCTATTTATTGTTATTTGCCCTCACCATTGGCGCTGCTACTTTCATAGAAAATGATTTCGGAACAAGTGCTGCCCAGGAGTTGATTTTTAAGAGCCGTTGGTTTGAATTATTATTGCTACTTTTTAGCACGACGATCCTAGCGAATATGTGGCGTTATCGCCTCCTCCAACAGAAAAAATGGGCTCAATTGTCCTTTCACCTGGCCATAATTATAATACTTTTTGGAGCAGCTGTTACCCGCTACACCGGCACAGAAGGCATGATGCACATTCGGGAAGGTGAAACAACGAATCAATACCTTTCCGCAGAAAACTACTTGCAATTTCGCGTCACCGAAGGTACCAATTCGTATGCTTTTGACGAAGCCACTCACTTTTCAAGTTTGACTAGTTCATACTTTAAAGAATCCTACCAAATAGGAAATACCATCCTCGATGTACGCTTAATAGACTTCATTCCAAACCCTATTGAAAAATTAATAGCATCACAAAACGGAATACCTATCCTGAAATTGGTCATTGGGGGTGCGCAGGGCCGCGAAGAATATTTCCTTCAGCAAGGGGAGCAGAGCCAAATCAATGGAGTCAATTTCAATTTCAGTAATGAAATGATGGTTGATGCTTTCAATATCCTTCAACAAGGTGATTCTCTTGTTTTTTTGACAGAAACGGAAGTGGGACAAATGGTTATGGCAACCCAGCAAAACAGTCAATTACCGGGAGGAATTCCCCATAAATTAATGCTACGTTCCTTATATACCGTCAATGGAAACAATTTTGTCATTGGGGATTACATGCCAAAAGCGATGGTTCAATTTTTATCTGGAAGTCCCAAAATTACTGGAGAAAGCCAGGTTTCCCTCAAACTTCAGGTTCAAGCCAATGGTCAAACACAAGATGTTCGCGTGACAGGAAGAAAAGGAGAAGCAGGTCAAGCGCAGGTATTAACATTTGGGCAAACTCAAATCGCAATTAGCCATGGTTCCCGCCCGGAAACATTGCCCTTTTCGCTCAAATGCAATGATTTCATTTTAGAAAAATATCCTGGTACTGAAAACCCCTCTTCTTATGCGAGCGAGGTTACGCTGACAGATCCTGCAGTCTCCCTAACTAAAAATTACCGCATTTTCATGAATAACATTCTTGATTATAAAGGATACCGATTCTTCCAATCGTCTTTTGATCAAGACGAACTAGGTACATACTTGAGTGTCAACCACGATTTCTGGGGAACATGGATTTCCTATTTCGGCTACATACTTTTCACCATAGGATTACTCATGACCTTTTTTGATAAAAAATCAAGGTTTAGTTTTTTAATCGGCCAACTGAAACGCGTTCAAATAATTTTACTTATTGGTTTGGTATTTGGTGCCGGTCAAATGGCAAAAGCACAAAATCAACCCAATGTGAGTTTGGAACATGCGCAAGATTTTGGAAAATTGCTGGTCCAAGACCACAATGGACGGATAAAACCCATGAATACCTATACAGGTGAACTCATGCGTAAGATTGCTCGTACCGAATCCCTCTTTGATCAATCGGCAGACCAACTCATCCTATCGATGATGCTCAATCCTGGCTCCTGGGAAAATTCAGCTATCATAAAATTACCTGAACAACCTGAAATCAAGCAATTGCTTCATACCGAAGCTCGTCTGTTGAGCTATGCATCCTTTTTTGGAAAGGATGGAAATTATTTATTGGAAGAACAAGTTCGTTCCGCACAATCGGTCATGCCAAGAGATCAAGGTACCTACGAAAAGGCGCTGATCAAATTGGATGAAAAAGTCAATATTGTCAACATGATTTTCAGTGGGAGTATTTTCCGCATTTTCCCTCCATTAAATGACCCTACAAATACCTGGCTTTCGCAAGCAGATTTGATGCATGAGCACCAACAAGACGAGTATTCAACACAGATACGAACGCTATTTATAGCTTATCTCGAGCATCTAAATGAAAGTGTTCTAAATCAAGACTACCATCCTGCCGAGCAAAATTTAGAAGAAATTTCAACTATTCAACGAGCTTCAGTAAGCGATATAATGCCCTCTAATACTCAAGTCAAAGCAGAATTATTGCTTAATAAATTAAATATTTTTACCCGCCTTCGGAATTACTATGCAATCCTCTGTCTCTTGATAACGAGTATATTTTTGGTAACAACCGTTCGTAATAAATCGACGAAGGTGAATTATACAAAGCTAGCTTTCATTGCCATGATGATAGGATTCTTTTTCCATACACTGGGCATCGGAATACGATGGTATGTTTCTGAAAGAGCGCCTTGGAGTAATGGCTATGAATCTATGATATACATCGGTTGGACTACCATGTTTGCCGGAACCCTTTTTTCTCGAAAATCCCTGGGTGGATTAGCTGCCACCGCAACACTGGCTGCAACCGTTCTTTTTGTCGCTTCGATGAGTTGGCTTGATCCTGAAATCACTCCTCTTGTACCCGTGTTAAAATCCTACTGGCTCACCATTCATGTATCATTGGAGGCAGGTAGTTACGGCTTTCTACTTTTGGGTGCCGTACTCGGAATACTGAATTTATGTTTGATGCTTTTTATGAACGCCAGCAATAAAAACCAGATTCTACGTTCAATCAAAGAACTCACCATCATCAGCGAAATAACACTACTTGGAGGTTTAGCCATGGTAAGCATTGGCACCTATTTAGGCGGTGTATGGGCAAATGAATCCTGGGGACGTTACTGGGGTTGGGATGCCAAAGAAACATGGGCACTAGTAACCATACTGGTCTATTCATTCATTCTACACATGCGTTTTATCCCCAAAATACAAGGAGTTTTTGCCTATAATTTTGCGACTTTGTTTGGATTTGCAACCGTAATAATGACTTATTTAGGCGTCAATTATTACTTATCAGGTTTGCATTCTTATGCTTCTGGTGACCCTGTGCCTATCCCGCCAGAAATCTACATCACGACAATTTTACTCATTCTGTTGAGTGTTTTTGCTTTCCGTAATTTCAAAAAACACCAGGCATGAACCCATTGAGCCACCGGATCTATTTAGCGACGATGAACACCATTGTGTTAGGGGTCATCACCTATTTAGGCTATTCAGGCTATAGTTATTATCATTCACCATTGGAAGAACGCTTCTATCGAGCTGATCATGCGATGCTGAAACCTAGTGGACCCTTTGGGCATGGCTATGGTATCGTTGGAACATTGATGATCATCATTGGCGTTTTCGGTTATCAAGCCCGGAAATATATGAAATCATTGGGTCGCATTGGCATTCTAAAGCACTGGCTCGAATTTCACATTTTCCTTTGCACCCTCGGTCCAATACTCGTTTTATTCCATACCTCATTTAAATTTGGCGGGCTAATTTCTATCAGTTTCTGGAGCATGGTTGCCGTAGTTGCCAGTGGCGTGGCTGGACGATTTATCTACCTTCAAATTCCAAGAACAATCCAGGGTAGGGAACTAAGTCTTCATGAAATTCATGATATGAAGTCTCAAATAACCCAACAAATCGAGCGCGAAATTGGAAATGATTTGCTTCAACAAATTATTCATACCGGTGAAAACGAGGAAAAAAAGGGTTATATCAATCAAGTGATGTTCGATTTTAAAATAAAAAATCGTTTGCGGGGTCAACTTAAATTTGCTCAAATTCAAGGAAAAAAATTGCGCATGATAATGAAATTAATAGGCCAGGAAATGACGATGAATCGTAGGATCATAGGTCTTCAAAACATGCAAAAACTCTTTAAATATTGGCATGTGATTCACCTGCCCTTCGCGATTATTATGTTAGTTATTATGCTTATTCACGTTGCGGTGACCGTGCTTCTGGGTTACCATTGGATATTTTAATTATGCTGATTGAAGAACTATTAATTTACGGCTTTGGACTCCTGCTTTGTGCTGGAGTGATGTTGCTTTATATCAAAATTAAATCTGGCAAATCCAGGGAAATTGAACATAAAATTGAAAAAGCCAAAGAAGATGGTATGTACGAGCCTGTTTCACTCTACCCGTACATTGACCCTAATATTTGTATAGGAGGCGCTGCCTGCGTTTCCGCTTGCCCTGAAAAAGACATTATTGGCATCGTAAATGGCAAAGGCGTCCTAATCAATGCCTCTAATTGTGTTGGACATGGTGCTTGTTTTCATGCTTGTCCGGTGGAAGCCATTTCGCTTAAAATTGGTACCGAAAAGCGAGGTGTGGACCTTCCACACATAAATCAAAACTTCGAAACAAATGTACCAAGCATTTACATTGCTGGAGAACTCGGTGGAATGGGACTCATCAAAAATAGTGTCGAGCAAGGTAAACAAGCGGTTCAAAACTTAAGCCAGCATCTAACTGCTTTATCCGAAGTTTCTTATGATCTCATAATAATTGGTGCTGGTCCGGCAGGAATATCCGCTTCACTGGAGGCTAAAAAACAAAAATTACGTTGCCTTACACTCGAACAAGATTCAATTGGTGGTACCGTTTTCAATTTCCCCCGCGCAAAAATCGTAATGACCTCACCTATGGACCTGCCGCTATTTGGTCTTGTAAAACTATTTGAAACAAGTAAATCAGCCTTATTGGACCTTTGGTTCGAGGTCATTACTAAAAATAATATTCCAATTCAGGAAAATACCAAAGTACAGGAAATCAAATCACTTGGTACCCACTTCATAGTAGAAACCGAAAATGGTGAAAGTATCTCTACGCAAAAGGTTCTAATAGCCATCGGACGCAGAGGTACTCCTCGAAAACTTCAGGTTCCCGGTGAAGAAAAAGAAAAAGTAGCCTACCGATTACTTGAGCCTGAATTGATTTCTAATAAACATATACTAGTTGTAGGTGGTGGGGATTCGGCGGTTGAAAATGCGATGCTTTTAGCTAAAGAAAATGAAGTGACACTCTCCTACCGAAGTGCACAGTTCAACCGCCTAAAGCCTAAAAATACTGAACGTATTAAAGAGGCTATCGATCAAAAATCAATTCGCATGGAATTTAATTCGCAAGTACGAAGCATTAATGATCATGATGTCATTCTTGAAAACGAACAAGGAACATTCTCCCTTCCAAATGATTTGGTTTACATTTTTGTAGGAGGGGAACTACCCACTCAATTTTTACAAAAGTCAGGAATTGAAATTACCAAACGCTTTGGTTATACCTTAAAATCAAAAAAAAATCAATAAGCACAGGAAACATATAACCCCAAACCGATGGAAGCATCACTTCCTGGCATTCTTATGTCTTTGGATAGGAGTGACAATGAATGTTAATGGGCAATTGTCTCCTGGTAAATTAACTCGCGCACATACTAAATTAGAAGGTTTATCTAATTGTACACAATGCCATTCTTTAGGGAATCAAATAACAAATCAAAAATGTTTAGCCTGCCACAAGCAGCTGGCGGGTAAAATCCGTGAAAACAAAGGTCTGCATGCTTCCGCCTACGCCAAAGGGAAAACATGTATTTCCTGCCACAGTGAACACCATGGGGAGCAGTTTGATATGATTCGCATTGATAAAAAAACCTTCAACCATTCCTTTACGGGCTTTCCTTTAAAAGGTGCTCACGTGTCCAAAATAAAGGAATGCACAGATTGCCATAAAGCAGAATATATTGCCAATCCAGTTCTTAAAAATAAAGCAAACCGCTATTTAGGCCTGGAAGCCAAATGCGTGCAATGCCACACGGATGTACACCAAAAAACACTCTCGTCTGATTGTGCAACTTGTCACGATGTTAATGCCTTTAAACCCGCAAGTCTTTTCAACCACGACAAATCAAATTTCAAATTAGCAGGAGCTCATAAAACGGTAAAATGCATGGAATGCCATAAGGCTTCCATAAAAAATGGCCAGAATTTTACGCAGTTTGCTGGCGTGGTTTCAACCAATTGCACTAGCTGCCATAAAAATCCACACCAAAGCCAATTTGGGCAAAATTGCGTAGCATGTCACAATGAAGAATCCTTCAAACAAGTGAATCCCAGCCGTAGCTTTAACCACAACGTAACTGGTTTTATGCTCGAAGAGAAACACCGGGAGATTTCGTGTATAAAATGCCACAAAAATATCGGAACTACTTTCAATGAATACAGAAATGTAAAAGACATCTCCTGCATAAATTGCCATAAAGATATTCATGAAGGTAAACTAGGCGAAGATTGTAAATCATGCCATAATCAGACAACTTTCCTGCTCAAAAACAAAAATCTAGCGAGCAAATTTGACCACGATAAGACCGATTATCCCTTACAAGGCAAACACAAAACAATCGAATGTATTGCCTGTCACAAAAAGGATTTTACGGATCCTTTGCCGCATGCTACTTGTCAAAATTGTCACCTGGATAAACACAATGGAGATTTTGCAGAAAAGACAAAACAATATCCCGACTGTGCATCATGTCATACCGTGGATGGGTTTAGTCCATCCTTATTCACCTTGGATGATCATAAGCGAAGTCGATTCCAAATCGATGGCGCCCATGAAGCTCAACCATGTTTTGCATGTCATAAAAAAAACGACCAATGGGTGTTTAACAACATGGACCTACAATGCAATAGTTGTCACAAAGATATTCATCAGGGGTTTTTACCAGTAAAATATGACCCCGATAAAACTTGCACAATATGTCATAATACTTCGAATTGGAAATCCATACGCTTTGACCATAACCAAACGAAATATCCTTTAATAGCTAATCACAACAAGATCGACTGTGGAAGTTGCCACATGAAAGACAAGGTCCAACAATTTACAGGACTCACCAGCCAATGTGCTGGTTGCCATACTGATGCACATGGAAAACAGTTTGACCAACAGGGTAAAACTGATTGTGCACGCTGTCATCAACCTGATGGTTGGAACGACAAAAGTTTCAATCATGCTACGACGAATTATGCCCTTGACGGAAAACACAAATCAGTTGATTGTTCAAAATGTCATTTTACCACATTGAGGACAAACTCAACCATCAGAAACTACAAAATTGAAAAATTCGAATGTATAGACTGTCACTTTTAATCAACTGCCTACTCCTGTTGGCCTTAGGACTGCAAGCGCAGAATCCACATGGCAAAGAATTCCGCATGGATTGTGCAGAATGCCACAGTTCAGGCAGTTGGTCATATAATTCTAAATTAAAATTCCGCCATGAAAAGACGGGGTTCACCTTAGAAGGACAACATAAAAATATCGATTGTAAAGCTTGTCATACGAATCTGAATTTTAAAAAAACGAGTTCTTCCTGCATTAGTTGCCATAGTGATATGCACAACCAAACCGTAGGAAATGATTGCGCGCGTTGCCATAATTCTCAATCTTGGATTATTGAAAATATTGCTAAAATTCACGATAAAACATCATTTCCGCTCGTAGGAGTGCATAAAACCGTCAATTGCGATCAATGCCACAAAACTTCAACAAAATTAGAATTCAGTCCGTTGGGACAAACCTGCATTGAATGTCATAAATCCGACTTTGATTTGGCAAAAAGTCCGAATCACACTAAACTGAACTTAAGTAATGATTGCGCTTTCTGTCACAATACCACAGTTCAGGACTGGAAAACCCGCACGTTCCCCGACCATAATGCGGTATATCCACTAACAGGAGCTCATGCCTCCATAGCGCAGGAATGTGAAAAATGTCACATTGGAGATAATTATTCGAGCGCCCCAAGCCAATGTGCGGGCTGCCACCAGAACAATTTCAACCAAGCTTTAAATCCTAACCACCAAAAACTCGGTCTATCAACCGATTGTGCCTCATGTCACACCACAAATCCAGGATGGGCACCTGCTACTTTTGATGTCCATGATCAGTATTATCCATTAACAGGGGCACATAAAAGCATCGAAAACGAATGCGCACAATGTCATTTAGGAGGCAATTATGAACCTATGCCAAACGATTGTAACGCTTGTCATAGTGATAATTATGCCAAAACAATTAATCCCAATCATGAATCGTTGGGTATAAGTAACGATTGCGCCAGTTGCCATTCGACAAATCCGGATTGGATCCCCGCCAAATTCACCCAACACAACCAATTCTACCCTTTAATTGGCGGCCATAGCACCTTGCTATGCAAGCAATGCCATCAAAATGGAACATTTAATAATACACCAAAGGATTGTAATTCTTGCCATAACCAAACTTTTCAAAAGGCTGCTAATCCCAATCACGTGGCCATTGGACTGTCAACCGATTGTGCGACTTGTCATACCCAAAATCCAGGCTGGAAGCCCACTACATTTAACCACAATGTATATTATCCTTTGACCGGAGCTCATGCAAGTGTGGCTGAAAACTGTTCTGCTTGTCATAAAACGGGAAATATTAAAGATACTCCCACCGATTGCAAAGGCTGTCATAATGCTGATTTTAA
>CAMBBW010000098.1 GCA_945863425.1 Lishizhenia tianjinensis | reverse complement strand
CATCCATTTGCATCGGTAACAATTATGGAATATTGTCCTGCAATTAGGTTACTTATCCCCGGTGTGATAGCTAGATTACTCCATGCATAGGTGTATGGGAGAACGCCTCCTTGAACGGAAGAACTGATGCTGCCAGAAGCATTTCCATAACACAAAACGTTAGTTGGATTTAAATTGACCGTAAGTAAATTTGGCTGTGTTACAGTAATATTAGCCGTTGATTGACAATTATTTACATCTGTTACAACAACAGAATAATTTCCTGCTACTAATCCTATTGCGGTTTGCGTTGTTTGGCCATTTGACCATAGGTATGTGTACCCGGCAGTTCCTCCAAAAGCCGTTACAGTAGCTGTTGCGTTTGCTTGTGAAAAACAAATAACAGGAGTCATTGAAATTTGGGACGTTAATGCTGATGTGGGTTGAGAAACAAAATAGGATTGTGTGGCACTGCATCCTTTGAAATCTGTTGCTGTAACCGTGTAATTTCCTGATTGTAAATTAGATTGATCCTCAACCGTGGATGAATTTGACCAGCTATAGGTGTAATTTCCATTTCCACCATTCGCAGTTATATTGATTGATCCATTGTTGCCACCGTTGCAAGAAACCGGTGTTACAATTCCTGAGAGTGATACTGCAGCAGCTGGTTGTATGATCGTTACAGTGGTTGAGGTTGTACAATTGTTCCCATCTGTTAGAATTAATGTGTAATTCCCTGCGGCTAAATTATTTATGTCTTGGGTGGTCGCTTGATTACTCCAAGTGTATTGGTAATTCCCAACTCCTCCTGCTGGAGTAATATCAATGGATCCAGTGCTATTTGAAAAACAATTAACATCGATGTGTCCTTGACCAATCACCAAATCTAAAGGTTGATAAACCAGCGCAGAATAAAGATAAGTACAGCCATTTGCATCTGTAACAGCAAGTGAATAAGTTCCAGAGGCTATATTTGTTAAATCTTCACTTGTTGAACCATTAGACCAAGAATAGGAGTAAGGCGCCGTCCCGCCCAAGGTTGTGACTTGTATCGACCCCGTTAATTGTCCAAAGCACGCGACATCTGTAATAACAGCAGTTGCTACAAGTGCACTATCGGGCTCATCAATTAGAACAGAGATAAATGATTGACACGTATTTGCATCTGTTACAATGACAAAGTAATTTCCGCTAGCTAAACCAATTGGATCCTGTGAAATTTGTCCATTAGACCATGCATAACTGTAGTTTGGTGTTCCCCCAGTTACGGTTAGGTCAATGCCTCCATTTATTCCTGAAAAACAGGATACATCCGTGTAAGTCGTTGAAAGAACAAGAGTATTTGAAGGATCCAAAATAGGAATTACAATTGTGTCTGAACATTGATGATTGTCTGTTACAAAACAGGTGTAAACGCCAGCCACCAAATTTTGAATATCCTGAACCGTTTGATTATTGTTCCAAATATAAGAATATGGACCAGTTCCGCCACTCACAGTTAAGTCAATTGTTCCTTGTAGACCTCCCACACAAACAGCATCCATGTGGATTTCTGTTAAAGTTAATGGAGAATTTGGTTGTTGAAGATTAATTGTTCGATTTGATTGGCACCCATTATTATCTGTAACAGTAACCAAATATATTCCTGCGGGTATATTGGTTAAGTCTTCTTGAGTTGATCCATTCGACCAAAGGAATGTATAAGGAGCTGTACCGCCATTTGGTATTAAGTTGATTGATCCGGTTGAATTACCGTAACACAAAACATCTACCTGTGAGTGCATTAAACTAACCGGTCCCGGTTCTGTAATAACGGTGTCTCCAACGATAATACAACCATTTAAATCTGTAACGGTTATTTGATAAAATCCAGAACCAACAGCAGGGAGATCTTCCGTTAATGCTCCGTTATTCCATGAATAGGAATAAGGAATTGTTCCGCCCGAAATAGAAACATCAATATTTCCGTCAATTCCACCGAAGCAATCCGGTTCATCCATGGTTTGTACAAGCGAAAGTGGAGCCACTGGTTGTGTAATCGTTGCATTATTGGTTGAAATACAATTATTTGCATCCTTAATTTGAACGCTATAATTTCCAACTGTGAGATTCGCAAGATCCTCTGAGGTTAAAGTGTTTGACCAAATAAAAGTATATGGTGCTGTTCCTCCGGATGGAGTTAAATTAATCGCGCCGGAAGCTCCACCAAAACAAGCAACTGGAGATACAGCAATGCTTGATGAAAGTGCTGCATTAGGTTGGGTTACCGTAATTGCTAAAACAGAAGTGCATCCCTTGAAATCAGTTACTGTCACCGAATAATTACCCGCTATTAAATTTGAAATATCTTGAGTTGTTTGTCCAGTTGACCATAAATACGTGTAAGGAGTAGTACCCCCTGAAATCGTAATGTCTATACTACCTGTATTGTTTCCAAAACATTTTACGTTCACATGAGTTTGAGTGATTGTTAATGGGGCCGCAGGTTGAGTGATACTAATGGTAGATTGCTTTGTGCATCCATTTAAATCCGTTGCGGTTACAGTATACGAACCAGCTGAAAGTGAGTTTATATCTTCTGTAGTTTGTCCACTTGGTGCCCAAGAATAAATATATCCAGGAGTACCACCGGAGGATGTCAAGTTAATTGAACCATTTGATCCGCCAAAACAGGAAACATTGATCTTCGTATTTGTCAATGTGATTGCTGTGGGTTGGGTCAAAGTAACCGAGCTTGTTTTTATGCAACCATTGGCATCTGTTATTGTAGCTGTATAAGTTCCAGCAGCTAAATTTGAAATGGATCCAGTTGTTGCCCCCCCTGGTGACCATAAAATCGAATAAGGTGCTGTTCCTCCTGAATAAGAAACCGAAGCAGATCCATCAGAAGCGCCGAAACAACTTATGTTTTTGCCATTATAATTAGAGGTTATGACCGATTGAGCAGTTAAAGCGGTTGGTTGTGTAATTGTATAACTCGCTGTTACTGTGCAGGTATTCGGGTCGCTTACCGTAACAGTATAACTGCCAGGGGATAAATTTGAAATTGTGGGAGTGGTTAAGTTGTTGCTCCATGAGTACGTGAAAGGGCTATTTCCAACCCCAACTACACTTATTGCCCCATTATTAGCATTAAAACAAAGGCTATTCGTTAAACTATTTTGTTGTACTGAAGGATTGGGGTGAATAATCACACTGTCCAGTAAATTGTTGTATGTACATGATCCATCTTGCAATGAAATGCTTAATGAATACATACCCGCATTAACTGAACTTGCATTTGGAATAGTTATAGAAGATGAATCCGAGGTAAACCCGTTGGGACCTGTCCAAGTATAATTTGCGTATGAAGAATATGGAGAGGTAAGAACTAAGTTATCTCCGATACAAAAGGGAGCATTGTCGGATATGGCAATTATAGGACAATTTGGGGCAAAAACAGATATTAAGTTACTTGAAGAGGATGGACAACCATTTGCATCATATAAATCTGAAGCCCCACCATTGTTATAAGAATTACTCGAGATGCCCCCTGTTCCAAAAATGTAGGCTTTGTTCTCAAGTGTACTATCACAACTTAAAATAACACAATCGTTTACTACACGCACTCTGAATCGAACCACAGCACTGTCTGATCCAGTGGATGTATTTAACATGAGCCCACCTATGGAATTTGTTGCCCCACTGTTTACGCGCGCTTTGATAATTCGATTAATCGGATCGTATTCTGCTTGATCATCTCCAGCGGCATCTGTTTTTGTTCCAACGAATGGACCGTTCAAATAACTAATTGAATTAGGAACGTAATCCGTTCGAATATCTAAGGTATCGTTAATGAAGGTGTTAAAAGATTGGTCAGACCCTATATTCTTACCTACTATGGTATACTCTAAAATATCATTTGGTTGTGCAGGTGCGCCATTTAGATCGTTGATATAAACCGTTGCGCGCAAGTCCGGCTCGTAAATATCGATGGCAGAGGTAATTACTCGTGGTAAGATGGCGTCCTGGGTCGTTGCAACTCTTACTGTAGCCGACGTTGCACTATTCGGAAGATACGTTTGGGTTGTGTTATTCGGTGAAAAGATGCCAGCATCAAATCCTAAGGTGTTATTGTAACTGGGGATTCTGTAGGGAGTTAATGCTCCATTGTAGGTCAATGTGCTATTAAAAAAATCATTGGCATTTCTTAAAGGATCAGGTACATTTAAAAAAGTTCCGTTCCCGTTGAATTGTAACTTATCTCCTTGAATCGAGCGATCCCCCTCATACGCAACAACCCCTAATTCAAAACTAACGGGACCAACTGATGGCGTTGTAAAACCCGAAATCGGAATGTCAAGATCATTGCCGTTACTCACATAAGCCATCCCATCAAAAACGGTTAAATTTCGCATGGATTGAAGTGAGTTTTTATAAACTACCACTATAGTCCAAGCACCAAACAAATTATTTGATCCGGTTCGGGAAACAATATTGGCAACTGTAAAACGACCGTTTCCATTGGTAGGCTGAACAAGTGAAGTAATGTTCTTGTAGCAAAAATATCCGGGCATCGCAAAATTATTATTACCAGGAATGGTAGTAACATCTAGTAAATCATCAGCTGTTAGATTAACGTAATTACCATTATCCACCTTTAATTTTACTTGGTTTCTGAAAGCATAATTTGTCGTTGTTGTCGTGATTCTTGCAGACCAATAAAGTCCCGCCCAAGAAATTTCGCTGCACATGTCAAGATCCAAACTATCACTACTAGACATCCATGTGGCAGTTGTATTGTCTGTGTCAACATATCCCAGAGTGATTCCGCCATCTTGGTTGTGATTGCCGGAGGGGGGGAATTGATTTTGATACGTTGCACAATTGGCATTACTCGTATTACATGTCAAAGCAACATTTGATAGTAGCATGATACCACCTTTTTGATTTGTTTGATAACGAATATTAAAAGGAGATACAATTTGACTGTGTGAAGCAAAATGGAACATTGATAATGTTATGATTATCAGTAATATATAAATTTCCTTAAGGTAAAGAGATTTTCGTAGTATCATTTGCTTGGTAAAAAAACGAATAAAAATGCAGTTACGTTGCCTTTTCGTACCTAAAAGAAAGGAAAGTTCTATTTAATTTGAAAATCTTAACATCTTGAAGTAATAACAAGCTTTTGATTGAATTGTTGAAATATGTTAAAGCACGCCTTAATTTGTGGTAAATTCAAAATAAATTAGTCCATTCTCCCAGATTTTACCTAATTTTATAAAAATGGCAGTTTTGCGGATTTATTTCTTGCGAATTCGGAAATTTCGAACAACCAAATAGTATCGTTTTACTCTCCCATTTATTAAGTAAATTACTTTATACACTAATGCGAAACAGAATTTAAATGGGGAGATCACAGGAAACTTTTAATAAAAAAGAAAAAGATAAAAATAAACTTAAGAAGCGCCAGGAAAAGTCAATCAAAAAAGAAGAAAGAAAGGCAAACACCAAAGGTGGAGGTCTTGAAAATATGATGGCTTATGTAGATGAAAATGGAAATATTTCAGATACACCAATGGATCCGAAAGTTCGCAAAGCGATTAGCGCAGAATCTATTGAAATTGGAATCCCAAAGCGTGAAGATATTCCAAATGATGGAAAACGAACGGGTAAAGTTGCATTTTTCAATTCTTCCAAGGGCTATGGTTTTATCAAAGACTTAGAAACTCAGGAAAATATTTTCGTTCATATTAACGCTATTTCTGGTGAAATAGCTGAGAATGATAGTGTTACGTTTGAAATGGCTAGAGGTCCAAAGGGCTGGAATGCTGTTAATGTGAAAAAGAACTAAATAAAATTCAAGTATTGACCTAAGTTGTCAATGGACTTTATCAAATTTACATTTTAAATTATTTTTTTTAAACTGCATGTAATCGAAGTTAGGGAAACCTAGCTTCGATTTCTTTTTGATTTATATTTTTCTCATTACGACTTTCTTGGGATGTTGGGTGTGAAAATTACAAGTTTTTCTGAGAGAATTGTGGTTTGAATTTTATTTCAATACGTTAACAAAGCCTAATCAATTTGAATTTACTAGGTTTTACACTTTTTTATCCTTTTTTTATCCCTACCTTTGCGACTAATTTTTAATATAGTATATGACATTTGAAGAACTCGGATTGGATGGTGCAGTTTTGAAGGCATTAACCGAATTAGGTTTCGAAACACCAACCCCGATTCAAGAACAGGCAATTCCAGCCTTATTAAACCAACAAAGAGACTTAGTCGGTTTAGCACAAACAGGAACAGGTAAAACCGCAGCATTTGGACTTCCGTTAATTAATAATATCAACAGTAAAAAGGGCATTCCACAAGGTCTAGTTCTTTGTCCTACGCGTGAATTGTGCTTACAAATTACGAAAGATTTGGAAAGCTTTTCAAAATTCATGGAATTGAGTATCGTTTCCGTTTATGGAGGTACTGATATTCGACGCCAAATGTCCGATATCAAAAGAGGAGCACCAATTATTGTTGCAACTCCGGGCCGTTTGATGGATTTAATTAATCGCCGAGCGATTGTATTAGAAGAAATCAAAATTGTAATTTTAGATGAGGCTGATGAAATGTTGAATATGGGTTTCAAAGAAGACCTAGATTCAATTTTAAAACAAACTCCAACTGAAAAAAATGTATGGTTGTTTTCAGCAACTATGCCAACAGAAGTTTCAAGAATTGCTTCCAATTATATGTCAGATCCATTTGAGGTTTCAGTGGGACATAAAAATCAAAGTAATGAAAACATTGAGCATACGTATTTTCAGGTTAGAGAGAAAGATCGTTTCGAGGCTGTTAAGCGTTTAATCGATTTTAATCCAACAATTTTTGGTTTGGTGTTTTGCCGTACAAGAATAGAAACTGCAAGTGTCGCAGAGAAGTTAGCAAAAGATGGATATAACGCGGAGCCTTTACATGGTGATTTAACGCAAGCAATGCGTGATCGCGTAATGGATCGTTTCAGAAAACGCGAAATTCAATTATTGGTTGCGACAGATGTTGCGGCTCGAGGATTGGATATCGATAATATTACCCACGTTATCAATTATAATCTTCCCGACGATATTGAGAACTATACCCACCGTAGTGGACGTACAGCTCGTGCTGGAAAAACAGGGAAATCACTGATTTTTATCAATGCCCGTGAAACAGGAAAAATTCGTCAGTTAGAAAGACAATTACGCGCTCCAGTAACCAAAGGAATGATTCCTTCAGCTGCTGAAATTTGTGAAGTTCAATTAATGAAACTTGTATCACGAGTGGAAGAAATTGAGGTTAAAGAAAGAGATATTGCAGGTTTTGTTCCAATGTTGTTGGAGAAGTTTGAAAATCTTTCCAAAGAAGAGGTGATTAAAAAATTCATCTCCATGGAGTTTAATCGTTTTATTGAATATTACGAACGTGCTGGAGATTTGAATATTGACGAACGCGATAAAGGAGCTCGTGGTAGAGATCGTGATTTTGAAAGTGGAGGTT
Source organism: Lishizhenia tianjinensis (assembly GCA_945863425.1). Lineage (GTDB taxonomy): Bacteria > Bacteroidota > Bacteroidia > Flavobacteriales_D > Crocinitomicaceae > UBA952. The sequence goes on along the minus strand of CAMBBW010000098.1, from coordinate 1,815 downwards.
TTGAACGTGGTGGAAGAGAAAGAAGAGATCGAAATGATCGTGGTGATCGCAATGATCACGGTGGTCGTTCAGGAAATGAAACTGAAGCAGGTAAAACACGATTTTTTGTGAGTGTTGGTCGTGATCAGAATTTTAATCCTGGAGCTATGGTTCGTGTTATATGCGATTCAACGGGATTAAGTTCTAATTTGATTGGCCGTATTCAAGTGATGAGTGGTTTTTCATTTTTTGAAGCTGATACTGAGCATACAAATGCAATTCTAAAAAACGTAAATGGCCAAAACTACGAAGGGAATACGCTTCGTGTTGAGGTGACCAAAGAACGCGATAGTAGTGGTGGTGGTTCAAGATCTGGAGGTGAACGTTCTTCGGGTGGTTCATATGGTGGCCGCTCTTCAGGTGGTTCATACGGTGACCGCTCTTCAGGTGGTTCATATGGAGGTCGTTCTTCAGGAGGTTCATTCGGTGGCCGTTCTTCAGGATCTGGAAGTAGTTTCGGAGAAAGAAGAGATCGTGATCGAGGTGATTCTGGCGATAGAAAACCTTTTGGAGAAAAAAGAGCATTTGGATCTGATAAAGGTTCCACTGGATCAAGAGATAGAAAACCGGGCGGATTCGGTAGAAAACCTAAATATTAATCAAATAAATTGCGATTTCATAAATCAAACGAACGCAATCGAAAAAATCCAGTATGGAAATTAGAAATATAGCTATTATTGCCCACGTTGACCACGGAAAAACTACTTTGGTTGATAGAATGATTGAAGCGGGGAACTTCGTGAATGAGAGAAATAGACCTACGGGAGAATTGATGCTTGATAACAATGATTTGGAGCGTGAGCGTGGAATCACAATCGTTTCCAAAAACGTATCGGTAGCCTATAAAGGAACAAAAATCAATATTATTGATACTCCAGGTCACGCCGACTTTGGAGGTGAGGTAGAGCGTGTGCTAAACATGGCTGATGGAGTTTGTTTGTTGGTAGATGCTTTTGAAGGACCAATGCCTCAAACTCGTTTCGTTTTAGGTAAAGCTTTAGCACTTGGGTTAAATCCACTTGTAGTTATCAATAAAGTAGATAAAGAGAATTGTACTCCGGAAGAAGTGCACGAAAAAGTGTTCGACTTGATGTTTGAATTAGATGCAACGGAAGAACAACTAGACTTTCCAGCTATTTATGGTTCGGCAAAAAATGGTTGGATGTCTGATGATTGGAAAAATCAAACAGATAGTATTACTCCTCTTTTAGACAAAATCATCGATTATTTTAAACCAATTGAAATTGAGGATGGTAATTCCCAGCTCTTGATTACTTCCTTGGATTATTCTTCCTTTGTTGGTCGGATTGCTATTGGTCGACTAACTAGGGGTATTATCAAAGAAAACATGCCAATTCTGTTAGCTAAACGGGATGGAACATTGGAAAAACACCGAATTAAAGAAGTTTATGTTTTTGAAGGATTGGAACGCAAAAAAGTTGATCTGGTTCAGCCAGGAGATATTTGTGCAATAACGGGTATTGAAGGCTTTGATATCGGTGATTGTATTTGCGATGCAGAAGAACCAGAAGCTTTGCCAACAATTAGTTTAGATGAACCAACAATGTCCATGTTGTTTTCGATTAATGATTCACCTTTCTTCGGAAAAGAAGGGAAGTTTATCACTTCTCGTCACATTCAAGAGCGATTGGAAAAAGAATTGGAAAAGAATTTGGCAATGAGAGTTGCTCCTACTAATAAGGCTGATAAATGGATGGTTTTTGGTCGTGGGGTATTGCATTTGTCCGTATTGATTGAAACAATGCGCCGTGAAGG
>CAMBBW010000097.1 GCA_945863425.1 Lishizhenia tianjinensis | reverse complement strand
AATTGTGTGAGTTCATGATATAAATCAACCGCTTTTTCTCCCCCACCAACTAACAAAGTTCGAAACCCTTTCCCTTTTTTCGAAAGTTGTTGAACAATGACACTTGAAATTACTAACCTAGGTAGAATAGTTAGCACAAAATGAATTCCAATCAATAATACAGCGGATAAATAATAAGAGGTGTAATCTTTAACATCATCATCTAAAATTAAAGCGAAGAAGATAATCGCATTTCCGATAATGGACGAACTCACTGTTAATCCAATTGATTTAAGGCGATACATTCGTTTTATTTCATGGTAACTGCCCTGTAAATAATAGAATAATAACCAACAAAATGGAATAAAAATCAATCCTAATATAAATGCTTGATCGGTTTCAAATGCTGCTTCTTCTATTACTATTTTTCGAAAAAAATAAAATAAAAACCAAGAAAGGAATGCTGTAGTCCAGTCAGAAAATATACTCAGCCATCCCCACAGTTTTGTATTCATTTACCTAGTTGAAATAGACTACTTTTATATTGTCAATTCGAATTTCACTCGCTGATTTACCTTCATCTAAAGTGGCGATAAATGATTGTAAAAAATTGGACCCGTTCGGCGCATAACCAATAAGTTCCTTTCTGTCAATATATATTTTTTTCCATTTGACTGTGGATTCATCTTGGGATTGTAGGTTAATATGAATATTATTAACGGTTGAATTATCCGGTTTCACATATATTAAACCGGTTGTTACCGAATTTGTATTGTGATAATCAATTTCTAAATAAGCTTCCTTGCCCTTGGCAATATACAATTGGTCTTGTGTTGATGCAATCCAAGACGAGTCAATTGTTGTTAAGTTAATAATACCATAAAAATTCCCATTGAACGATTGCAGATTCGTATTGGTTGTAGGCGTAGTTTTAATTGCAGATGTATTCTGATCCACAGTAATTTTTACATTTAACGGGTCTTCAAAATCTTCAATCCAAAATTGACTAAATGAATTGTATTTGGTTGTTGGATTTAATGTAAGAGTTTGATTTTGTGTTAATGTGGCGTTGTTGACCTCAAAAACTTCCATAAATGGATAGATTTTTTTTGTGGCGGCAATTCCATTATTTCGAACAGCAGGGAAAATTTTAATATTACAAGTACCAGATTTAAGAATCGGTATTTTAAAAGGAACTTCAAAAACACCAATTATTTGATCATCAATATACACCCAAGCATCTGAAATATTGTGGGTTAATTCACCCTCTGATCCCGAAAGACCGGTGTTTGATTGCAAAGTCCATTGAGTAACCTCTAACCATGCCGGATCAGGATTATTTTTCACACAACTAGTGAAAGCGAATAGGAGTAAGGAGATCCCAATAATTAAGCGCATATTCGAGTTTAAACGTAAATTTTAGAGGTGTATTGTATTTATTAATCAGTCTTTTTTAATCGGTCTATGATTAAGTAAGCAATTTCTAATGCTCGTAAACCATCCTCTCCCGAGACTACCGGAATGGAATCTGTACGGATTGCATTGTGAAAAGAAATTAATTCTTCTTGAATGGCATTTGAGGGAGATAAATCGGGTTTATTGAAAAGGATTTTCTTTTTGGTTTTTCCATTTCCCGGGTCAAAAACAATATCAAAATCATCTGATTCACCCTGAATGTCTTCCATTTCAACTACTTCAAGTTCTTTTTGTAAAAAATCAACACTAACATAGGCATCGCGTTGAAAAAAACGGGATTTACGCATGTTTTTCATGGATATTCGTGAAGCAGTTAAATTGGCAACGCAACCATTCTCAAATTCCAATCGTGCATTGGCAATATCATGAGAATCACTTACAACGGCAACTCCCGAAGCAGCAACTTTTCTGACACGAGAACGAACGATACTCAAAATAATATCAATGTCATGAATCATTAAATCTAACACAACAGGTACATCTGTTCCTCTTGGATTAAACTGAGCCAATCGATGCGTCTCAATAAACATGGGGTTTTTTAGGTAGGACTTGGCCGCAACAAAAGATGGATTGAAACGCTCCACATGTCCCACTTGAATTTTTGTGCCTCCTTCATTTGCTAAAGCGACTAGCTTTTCGCCTTCTTCAATGGTTTCAGTTATTGGCTTTTCAATAAATACATGTTTCCCGCATTTTATGGCGATTTGAGCAATTTCAAAATGATTGAGTGTTGGCGTAACAACATCAATACAATCCACAGAATGAATTAATTCCTCTGGAGTATGGAACCGCGCTAAGCCAAATTTTTCAATCACTAGGGATGCATTTTGATCATCTGGATCAAAGAATCCAACAAGATTGTACAAAGAATCTAGCTCAAGGAGCAATTGTATATGTATCTTTCCTAAATGTCCTGCTCCGAAAACGCCTATTTTCAACATGAAAACTGATTTTGACAAAAGTATAAAAATTGATTGGATTTGGTTGTTCATTCTATACGAACCACAATAATGTTAATTAATTCATGCTATTTTTTTTTGCTGTATCTTTGAAACAATTACTTTTGTTTAAAATATCGAACATGGCAAACAATTTATTAAAAGGCAAGCGAGGAATTATATTTGGAGCATTAAATGACCAATCAATTGCATGGAAAGTGGCTGAAAGAGCACACGAAGAAGGAGCTGTTTTTGTTCTAACAAATGCGCCAATTGCAATGCGAATGGGGGAAATCAATGGTTTGGCGGCAAAAACAAACAGTCAAATTATCCCAGCAGATGCAACGAGCCTTGAAGATCTTGAAAATTTAGTTGTAAAAGCAATGGAAATTTTAGGCGGAAAAATAGATTTTGTACTTCACTCCATTGGAATGTCTCCGAATGTTCGCAAAGGAAAACACTACACAGAAACTAATTATCAGTATTATAACCAAACAATGGATGTTTCGGCGATTTCACTTCATAAGACGCTATCCACCTTGTACAAACATGAGGCTTTGAATGAATGGGGATCTGTAGTTGCATTAACATACATTGCGGCTCAACGTATTTTTCCTGATTATAATGACATGGCTGACGCTAAATCTTTATTAGAATCAATTACCCGTTCTTTTGGCTATCATTATGGGATTAAAAACAAGGTGAGGGTTAATACAATCTCTCAATCACCGACGGTAACAACAGCAGGTCAAGGAATTAAAGGATTTACAGAATTCATTAATTTCTCTGAACAGATGTCTCCATTGGGTAATGCATCGGCTGTGGCTTGCGCAGATTATTGTGTCACAATGTTCTCTGACCTTACTAGATACGTGACAATGCAAAATCTTTTCCATGATGGAGGGTTCTCAAATACAGGGGTAACACAACAAGTTATTGAGAAATTTGGAAATGAATAAAAAATAGTCGCTGAAATTGTTTCCGATTACTAGCGGAATCAGTATTTTTGAACACAATTAATTAATTTATAAAAATGTCGATTTTAGTTAACAAAGATTCTAAGGTAATTGTACAAGGTTACACAGGTAGTGAAGGGACTTTTCATGCAGGACAAATGATTGAATACGGAACCAACATTGTTGGTGGTGTAACACCTGGAAAAGGTGGCTCACTTCATTTAGAAAGACCCGTTTTTAATACTGTTTCTGAAGCAGTTGAAAATACAGGTGCCAATGTTTCTATTATTTTCGTTCCGCCTGCTTTTGCTGCAGATGCAATAATGGAAGCTGCCAATGCTGGAATAAAAGTAATTATTTGTATTACCGAAGGAATTCCCGTAAAAGATATGATAGCGGCAAAAGAATACATTAATGGGTATGATTGTCGATTAATCGGACCAAATTGCCCAGGTATCATAACAGCAGGTGAAGCTAAAGTTGGCATAATGCCAGGATTTGTTTTCAAAAAAGGAAAAATTGGGATTGTATCTAAATCAGGTACATTAACATACGAAGCAGCAGACCAAGTTGCAAAAGCAGGATTGGGAATTACAACAGCTATTGGAATTGGAGGGGATCCAATCATTGGAACTACAACCAAAGAAGCTGTTGAATTATTAATGAATGACCCTGAAACGGAAGGGATTATTATGATTGGTGAAATTGGTGGTAATTTAGAAGCGATTGCCGCTCAATGGGTTAAGGAAAATGGAACTAAGCCAGTAGTTGGTTTTATAGCGGGAGAAACCGCACCCAAAGGACGAACTATGGGTCACGCAGGTGCAATTGTTGGTGGTGAAGACGATACAGCTGAAGCAAAAAAACGAATCATGAGAGCATGTGGAATTCATGTTGTTGATTCTCCTGCTCAAATTGGAGCCAAAATGGCTGAAGTTTTAGGGGTAATGGCTTGATTAATCATCACTAATTGAAAAAAAAACATCTTTTTTTATGAAACTTTTTAAAGAAAGTTCAATAATTTTTTGGAATATGCTTTTTTGTAGTATATTCGCTAATAAATCATATCATTTTCATTTTAAGAGTATTAGTTATTCATGATGAACATTTTCGTTGCTAAACTAGATTTTGGCGTATCAAGCGATCAGCTCAAACAAGAATTCGAGCGATTCGGAAAAGTTAACAAGGCTACTGTTGCATTAGATCGTGAAACAGGAAAATCAAGAGGATTCGCGTTTGTTGAAATGGCCTCTCGCGAAGAAGGAGAAGCTGCTGTTAATGGATTGGATGGGAAATCGTTCAACGGTAGACCATGCGCTGTGAAAGAAGCAGATCCACGACCAGATAATCGTGCACCGAGAGACCCTTCAACTCGTACGTTTAATCCAGGACCAAGAAGAGACGAGGGTGCAGTAAAATCTCCAACTATTCCGTCTGTTGATCCAGTGGTCGAATTCCCACTTAATTCAGAGATTAGAAAAAAAAGCATAAAAGAAAAAGATAAAAAAGGAAAATCAGATTGGGATTCTGACGGAGGGCCGAAAAAAGTTAAACCAGCTTCCTTTAAATCAAAACCTAAATTTAATGATTTTGATGATGAAGATGATGATGATGATTTGAATCTCCTTAAATTGAGGCGTGAACTTGAAAAAGAAGATTTGGAAGATGACGAAGATGATGATTTTTAAATAACATTAAAGCAACTTAAACGGTTGCTTTTTTTATTTTAATTTAACGTAAAAAAACATAATCTTGCTTTTGTTGTTGTTACCTTTGCATCCTCTATTTATAAAAAAATGCTAAATCGATTCTTTCTATTAATTTTCTTAGGTTTAAATTTTCAATTTTTTTCTCAAAAAGCCACAATCAGTGGGTATCTAACTGATGCTTCGAACGGAGAAGCACTAATCGGTGCTAAAGCTTTTATACCATTGACAAAGCAAGGTGCGGTTACCAATACGTATGGTTTTTATTCCTTGACACTTCCTGTTGGGAAATACGTAATTGAGTATCGATATGCTTCCTTTTTAACGATTACCAAAGAAATTGATTTGACCAAAGATGTTTCAATGAATGTAGAATTAGGCTCTTCAGTGAATGAATTGAACGAAGTTGAAATTAATGCTAAAAAAGGTGAGAATGTGAACTCTGCTAAATTGGGTCAAGTAGAGCTTCAAATGGAACAAATTAAAACCCTTCCTGCTTTTATGGGAGAGGTTGATGTTATTAAAGCGATTCAATTGCTTCCTGGTGTTTCTTCTGTTTCTGAGGGGGGACAAGGATTTTATGTGCGCGGAGGTGGACCTGATCAAAATTTAGTATTAGTTGATGAGGCTGTCGTGTATAACGCAGCACATTTATTTGGTTTTTTCTCTGTTTTTAATGCAGATGCAGTGAAAGGGGTGAATTTGATAAAAGGTGGAATGCCAGCCAATTATGGGGGAAGAATGTCCTCAGTTCTTGAGGTTAATATGAACGAAGGAAACAATAAGGAATTCAAGGTTAAAGGTGGTATAGGGGCTATTTCATCTAGAATTACAGTTGAAGGCCCACTAAAGAAAGATAAAGGCTCATTTATCGTTTCCGGAAGACGCACCTATATTGATGTCATAATGAAAGCTGCGATTCCTGATACTTCCCCATTTGCGGGAACAAGTTATTTCTTTTATGATTTCAACCTGAAGTTGAATTATAAAATTACAAAAAAAGACCGTGTATTTTTAAGTGGTTATTATGGCAAGGATGTATTTTCATTTGGGGATAGCAAATCTAATTTTAACGTTAAAATGCCTTGGGGTAATGGTATCGCGGCATTACGATGGAATCATTTGTTCAATCCTAAATTATTTATGAATGTAACAACTACATTTACTGATTATATGTTTCAATTTGGATCAAATCAAGATCAATTTCGTTTTTCTCTAAATTCTGGAGTTCGCGATCTTGGAGCCAAGGTTGATTTTTCATATTACCCGAATACAAAACATAAATTAAAATGGGGTGCAGATTATATTTTTCACACATTCACTCCAACTAGCGTTTCAGCAGAATCAGATAGTATTGTATTTGATACTGGACTGGCCCAAAAGTTGTATTCCCACGAATCTGCAGTTTATGTAATGGATGAATTTGATTTAAATGATGCTTGGAAATTTAATGTGGGCTTGCGTTATAGTACGTATCAGCAAGTAGGGCCATTTACAAGGTACATAAAAGGTGATATTGGAACACCAGACTCCACTATAGAATATTCGAGGGGCGATTTAATAAAGTTTTATGGTGGATTTGAGCCGAGATTTTCATTTCGTTGGATGTTGCCAGACAAAAGTTCGATTAAAGGAGGATATTCTTTCAATTATCAGTATGTGCACCTTACATCCTTGAGTGCTGTGTCATTACCAACAGATATTTGGTATCCTACAACAGATAAAGTAAAACCACAAAGTGGTTGGCAAAGTTCGATCGGTTATTTCAAAAATTTTGATAACGACAAATGGGAGACTTCTATTGAAGCATATTATAAAGGGATGAATAATTTGATTGAATATAAAGAAGGCGCTCTTCCTGGAGATAATGTAAATGATAATACAGACAATCTTTTGGTTTTTGGAAAAGGGTGGTCCTATGGTGTTGAATTCTTTGTGAAACGAACTTTTGGTAAACTGACTGGTTGGGTAGGATATACTTGGTCTAAAACAGAACGGAAATTTGCTGATTTAAATGAAGGAAATCCCTATCCTGCTAAATATGACCGTAGACATGATCTCAGTGTTGTTGCAACCTATAAATTAAATGAACGATGGACATTTAGTGCTGCATTTATTTATGCCACCGGAAATACCTTAACTCTTCCTACTTCTTGGTATGTTCAAGAACAAAATTTATTATTCAATTATGGTGCCCGTAATTCAACCCGAATGGCTCCCTATCACCGATTAGATATTTCTGCAACTTGGTACGACAAACCAACAAAAACAAAAACGGATGCTGTGACTGGTGCCAAAATCGAGGTAAAAAAACGATTCAGACACAATTGGTCTTTTTCGGTTTATAATGTTTATAATCGAGCTAATCCATTCTTTTTGTTTGTAGATAATAACGGTGATTTCTTATCCGGAGATTTCAAATTGACAGTGAAGCAAGTAACTTTGTTTCCGGTTATTCCTAGTGTTACATGGAATTTTGCTTTTTAATATAGGTACTATGAAATTAATCTTAATTACCACCTTTTTTTCTCTTTTTACCTTTTTAATTTCTTGTACAAAAGAGGTAAAGATCGATATACCCGGATATAAAAAACAATTAGTAGTTGACGGAAATATTGAAACTGGATCACCTGCAATTGTCTTACTATCTTCATCAAATGATATTTATTCACCAACTAATCTCGACGCATATCTCAATGGTTTTATTACCGGGGCAACAGTTATCGTTTCTGATGGTACTATTACGGATACTCTTTTAGAGATTTGTTCGGATAATTTACCTGCAGGAACAGAAGAAATTGCGGCCGCTTTTTTTGGTATTCCGGTAGATCAGCTAATTAATTTGCATTTGTGCGCTTATATTACTAATCAAATTGTGGGTGAAGAGGGTAAAACGTATTCTTTAAAGGTAATTCATGAAGGGAAAGAATATAATGCCCAAACAACTATTCTACCTCCAACAAATTTGGATGATTCTTTTTGGAAACCTGAACCCGGATTGTCGGAATATGGCTTTGCATGGCTGAAGTTAACAGATTCTCCTCAATCGGGTGATTCCTACAAATGGGAGGTAAAGCGTATTTCTGATTTTGGATTTACTAAACCATTTGGTCCCTTTTTTAATGATCGATTTTTTAATGGATTAACTTTTGAATTTGCTTATGAAAACCCAATGAGTTATAATGATCCTTCTGTTCCAGGTCAATATAAGGGATATTATCATCAAGGGGACACAATTGTCATGAAATTATCTAAATTAGGACAGTTGGAATTTCAGTTTTTCGAAAAGAAATATAATCAAATATATTCATCAGGAAATCCTTTTGCAACACCTGTAAATGTGCCCTCCAATATAAGTGGTGGCGCATTAGGAATTTGGGCTGGATTTTCACCTAGCTACGATACTTTGATTTGTATTCAATAATTAGAAAGGTATATTTTGAAATCGAGCGCAATGCGACAACTGATTGAAATTATTTATCAATGCTTCTAATCGGATTGTAGAAAGTGATGCAGAAAGAACGACACCGCTAATTTTAGCTAAACCTATTGAATTCAAAATTGAGAGTGGTGAGTTCATCACTGGAAATAATATTAAATTTCCCATTGTGGTCAGTGGTGATTTTTTTAATGAGACTTAATTTATCCAATATATTTTTGTTTGAATGATCAATAATTGGTGTGACATCTAATAAATTGGTAATTAACTCAGGATTTATCTTTTCCCCGTTATAGTTAAATTGTATGAGTATTGTTTGTTCAGTCTCAGTTGCAGTAACACGAATGTCATTTTCAATGTCATTTTCTTCAAAACAATATGAAGCCAATAAAAATGCATTTTTCCATAGTTGAAACAAATTGATTTCATTTCCTAATATTTCAATGTTTTGGTCAATCTCAATGTGAATTGAAATTGTTTCAAAATGAAACTTGTAGACAGATAAAACGGATTGAATTACATCATTTAGGTTGACATTAATAATTTCTTGCGATTTTGAGCCTTTTGCGAAATTGGTGAGTTCTTTCACTATTAATGCTGCACTATTGCTGGTTTCAATGATGGTCTTTGATAAAGAAAGTGTTTTTTGAAGGAAGAAAATGAGTTCTAAAATATCAAGTTTATTTTCTGAATTAAGAATGAATTCAATTTCAGTGACATCATCGACATCGAATTTTGAATTAACGAAAGCTTGAGCTAAATCTTTAACTAAAGAAGAATCTATCTTTTTGGAAAATAACAGTTCTGAAAAGTCAATCAAGTCTCTTCTTTTTTGTC
>CAMBBW010000096.1 GCA_945863425.1 Lishizhenia tianjinensis | reverse complement strand
GATTCCTGTCCCACCGGCAGTTGCTGTATTATTAGCATTCCAGCCATTCCAATAAGCACTGAAATTGGGTGATTTTAAAGATGTACTTGTCGCCGCGTCATTCGTGGCAGAACCTAACTGAACCAATAGAAAATCTGATCCACTGTCTCCACCACCATCTCCAGAATCGGCTTTTTTCACGCATCCCGTAATAAAATAATCGTCTAGGGTTCCAGCGGTGGAAGGGTTATTACAATTTGCGGACTCATAACGGAAATAAAATTTCCATTGAGTCATATTTGTTGTGCTTGCAGTAACGCCGCAATGAAGTGCTGTCAAAAAGTATGGCTTACAATCTTGAGCGGTATTGTTAATTAAAGATCCTGTGCACCATCCTTGACTTGCTCCATCTACAACTAATATTCTAGCCACTCCTTTTTTCTCATCTTGCCAAGAATCTCCAACTGGGGAGCAATTAACGTTTACCTCACAAGTTTCAGATTCATTAATCTTTTGTTTTCTTGTGTGTCCAGTGGAACGGTAACCGTGCATTACTCTATCAATAAGAATCTCAGATGGCTGAGTAAAAGCTGGCTCATGTAGTGTTAACACTAAATCATCACCTCCACACAATGCTGCATTTTGAGTAAAAGTTTCTTGAACATCAGCGGTTGTCATCGTATTGTGAACATTTTTACCGTTTAAATCAGTAATTTTAAATGTTGTTCCACCATAAATTTTAAATGTTTCAAACAAGAAACTTAGTGCTTCCGCTTCTGGAGAATGAATTCTCAAATTCCAAGTTCTACTTCCGTTTGTATTAATCGTCCAAACTCCAGAATTTTCGGTAGTAATATTAGTAAACTGAGCTACACCAATTCTATATAATAATCCTTGATTGTCTCTGATGGCATCCTCAGCTTGAATCTGAGCAAGATTTATTTTTGGGAGATTCAGAACAGGAACTTGAGAGAGCGAAGTAACGGTTGTGATTTGCGCTGTAATAGCTGTAACAGCGAACAGGCAAAATACGAGTAATAGTTTTTTCATAGTTAAGAGTTTCGTTTAAGCGACAAATATAAAAATTTATTATTATCGATAAAAATTATAAATATAAAAAAAGAGGCTTTCTTTTGGAAAACCTCTTAAGATATAATTTTATGAAAAATTTCTAGCCAGAACACATTTCACATCCATCTGGATCATCTAGCGAGCAAACAATTGCTGCTTGTTGTTCTTCGATTGACTTGGCCGATAAAGCCTGAGCAGCAGTTTCTTCTACAACACTTTTATCAACTGTGAATTTAATTGCATCAGTTGCCGCTTTGGTTCTGAGATAATACATGCCTGTTTTCAATCCTTTTTCCCAACCATAGAAATGCATAGAGGTTAACTTACCAAAGTTGGCGTTTTCCATGAAAATATTCAAAGATTGTGATTGACAAATGTATGCGCCTCGATCCGCAGCAAGATCAATGATTGCTTTTTGAGATATTTCCCAAGCAGTTTTATATAAATCTTTAAGGTTTTGTGGAATTTCAGTAATATTTTGAATTGAACCGTTTGAGGCCATGATTTTTTGGCGCATATCTTTATTCCACAATCCGGCTTTCACTAAATCCTTCAATAAATGTTTATTTACTATGATAAATTCACCAGAAAGCACACGACGCGTATAAATATTTGATGTATAGGGTTCAAAACATTCATTATTTCCAAGTATTTGCGCTGTAGAGGCGGTTGGCATTGGGGCTAATAATAATGAGTTTCTTACACCATACGTTTTAACTTCTTCTTTCAACACGTCCCATTCCCAACGAGAACTAGGAGTAACATTCCACATGTCAAATTGAAAGATGCCTTTCGATACGGGAGACCCCTCAAATGTTTCGTATGCACCACTAACTTTTGCTAAATCTTTAGACGCGGTCATTGAGGCATAATAAATAGTTTCAAAAATTTCAGCATTCAATTTTCGAGCTTCATCAGATTCAAAAGGATATTTCAATAAAATAAAAGCGTCTGCCAGACCTTGAACACCCAATCCAATTGGTCTGTGTCTAAAATTCGATTTTTTAGCCTCTTCAACCGGATAAAAATTTTCATCAATTATTTTATTCAAATTAACGGTTGCTTGATAGGTGACTTCAAACAATTTATCGTGATCAAAAGTTCCGCTTTCAGTAATGTATTTAGGAAGTGCCAACGAAGCCAAATTACAAACTGCTATTTCGTCAGGAGCAGTGTACTCAATTATCTCGGTACATAAATTAGAAGATTTAATTGTCCCTAAATTTTGCTGATTTGATTTAGAATTTGCCGCATCTTTATACAACATATAGGGTGTTCCTGTTTCAATCTGAGACTCTAAGATTTTAAACCATAAATCTTGTGCTTTAATCGTTTTTCTTCCTTTTCCTTCGTTTTCATAACGCGTATAAAGGGCTTCAAATTCTTGACTATGTGTATCAGATAAACCTGGGCACTCATGAGGACACATCAGGGTCCAATCTCCGTTTTCTTTCACTCGTTTCATGAATAAATCAGGTATCCAAAGCGCATAGAATAAATCGCGTGCACGTTGTTCTTCTTTACCATGATTCTTTTTAAGATCCAAGAAATCAAAAACATCTGCATGCCAAGGCTCAATATAAATAGCAAAAGACCCTTTGCGTTTACCACCTCCCTGGTCAACATAACGTGCAGTATCATTGAAAACACGAAGCATTGGGACAATACCGTTTGACGTACCGTTGGTTCCTTTGATGTAAGTACCTGTTGCACGAATATCGTGAATAGCCAAACCGATTCCTCCAGCCGATTGAGAAATTTGAGCTGAAGACTTTAGCGTGTCATAAATACCAGAAATACTATCACTTTTCATCGTTAACAAAAAGCAAGAAGACATTTGCGGTTTTGGAGTTCCTGAATTAAATAAAGTAGGTGTAGCATGAGTAAACCACCCCTCAGACATTAAGTTATACGTTTTAATCGCTTCTTGAATATCATTTTTATGAATACCCAAAGAAACACGCATCAACATTTGTTGTGGACGTTCGGCGATTTCACCGTTCAACTTCATTAAATACGAACGCGTTAATGTTTTGAAGCCAAAATAATCATACCGGAAATCTCGATCATAAATGATACTAGAATCCAATACATCTCTATTGTTCATTACAATCTCATAAACATCATCCGCAAGCAAAGATGCCTGTTGACCTGTTTTGGGATCAATATAATTATGCAAATCCTGCATTACATCAGAGAAAGTTTTCTTTGTCTCTTTGTGTAGATTAGAAACTGCAATCCGGGATGCTAACAACGCATAATCAGGATGATCAATTGTTTTTGCGGCAGCTACTTCAGCAGCTAAATTATCCAAATCTGTTGTAGAAACCCCATCATATATACCTTCGATAACCTTCATTGCGACCGCCTCAGCAGACACCAACGGATCTAAACCATAACATAATTTTATCACTCTCGCTGTAATTTTATCAAATTTTACAGCCTCTTTTCTTCCATCTCTTTTTACTACGTACATCTAACTCTATATAAAATCGTTATTAAAAATCTTCGTCCATTGAAAAGGTGTGGTTGTCCGCTCCCCCAGACAATACACCTGCTTTTTGGTATTCACCCACTCTTTTTTCAAAAAAGTTTGTTTTCCCTTGAATTGAAATCATATCCATAAAATCAAACGGATTAGTTGCATTATATACCTTTTCATTTCCTAACTCAACCAACAATCGATCTGCAACAAACTCAATATATTGGCTCATCAAATCACAATTCATTCCGATCAAGCGAACAGGCAGAGCATCTGTTACAAACTCTTTTTCTATTTCAACAGCATCAGTTATTATATTTTTAATCTCTTCTTTTGATAATTTATTAACCAAATGATTATTGTATAATAAACATGCAAAATCACAATGCAACCCTTCATCACGAGATATTAATTCATTTGAGAAAGTTAATCCTGGCATTAACCCTCTTTTTTTCAACCAAAAAATTGAACAAAAAGAACCGGAAAAAAAGATTCCTTCTACTGCAGCAAAGGCAACTAATCGTTCTGCATATGAACCTTTATCAATCCATCGTAACGCCCACTCAGCCTTTCTTTTAACACAATCCAATGTGTCCATTGCATTGAATAAATGATTCTTTTCTTTCGTGTCTTTGATGTAAGTATCTATTAACAAAGAATAGGTTTCAGAATGAATATTCTCAATTGCTATTTGAAATCCATAGAAAAATTTGGCCTCTGTGTACTGAACTTCAGACAAGAAATTTTCAGCCAGATTTTCGTTTACAATTCCATCAGATGCTGCAAAAAAAGCAAGGACATGTTTAACAAAATGTCTTTCGTCATCTGTTAATTTATTTTCCCAATCGATTAAATCGGGTGATAAATCTATTTCCTCCGCGGTCCAGAAACTTGCTTCGGCACGTTTATAAAAACTCCAAATGTCGTCATGCTGAATCGGAAACAGAACAAATCGGTTCTTATTCTCTTCTAAAATTGGTTCAATGTGTGTCATTTATAATTTTTATTTTTCTATTTTCTTTTCAAGTGGCGAAAACTATCCTTATTGACTGCATTAAAAATGCCTCAGCTGTTTGTTTTTCAGTAAGTTGTATGTTTCCCTTTCTCAGTGATGGAAGTTTTTATTAAAACATTACTTTACGTTGATTAGGGCCTACAAAATTTGTCAAAATTCTGACGTTTCGCAATTAAAAAAATTAACAATTTTCCAATGTTATTAACAAAGCAAAACAGAAACGTAGAAAGAGACTAGGATTGTGCGTTTATCAACATAAAAAGGAAAGATATTCACATAAAAACTGCCGCTTGATACAATATTTTTTTTTTCATTTTCAACTGCCTGATTTTACGTTAAAAACCTGTTGAATTGTCATCTAAATTAAGTAAGTTTGGAAAATTAAGCAATCTTTTTTTAACCATGTTATAAACATATAAATGTTCAAATGAGTATGAATCAATTACTGTAAAAGGAATAATGATAGGTAAAAAAATTTATTCCCTATTTAGGGATTTTAATCATTTAATTTTTCCCGAAAAATGCCTTCACTGTGAGGGTGAATTAATTGAAAATGAAAATCATGTTTGCGATTTTTGTAGAAGCGACATTTCCTATACTTTTTTCGAAAATTTGAACGGTCCAAATGAAATGGATAAACTTTTTTGGGGTAGAATTCCTGTTGAATCGTCCTATGCATTAATGTACTTTAAAGAAAAAACGGTTTCTCAAACCATGTTACATGCACTGAAATATCAAAATAATTATAAAATAGGGGTTTACCTAGGTGAAATTATTGGTTCGAACATGGAAAAAAGCAATCGTTTTGCGACTATTGATGCTCTAATTCCAGTTCCAATTCACCCCAAAAAAAAATTTACGAGGGGCTATAACCAAGCTGAAATACTGTCACATGGAATTGCTAACAGAATAAAAACCCCTGTTTTAACAAAATTGACCATCAAAACGAAGCATACAGAAAGCCAGACAAGAAAATCTATGGCGGAACGCTGGATGAATAGTAGTCAAATATTTCAAGCAGAAAAATCAGTTGAATCCTATAAACATATTGCAATAGTAGATGATGTATTAACAACTGGCGCAACATTAGAACACCTTACCAAAGCTATTTTAGAACAAAACAAAGACATAAAAATTAGTTTAATTACTTTAGCCCTAACAAAATGAATGCATTAATAGTAGGTGGGGGAATAGCAGGAATTAGCATTGCTTTGCATTTATTGAAACGCGGGTGTTCCATTACGGTTATAGATCAAGGAGAAAACAAATCAACTTCAGTTGCAACCGGTTTAATTAACCCAATTGTTTTTCGACGCACAACGAAATCGTGGAGGGCAGACGACTTTGTTCCATATCAGGAAAAATTTTATCGTGACATAGAAATTAATACATCGACCCATTTTTTCAATCCTTTGGTAATCAGACGCGTTTTTTCATCTGAACAAGAACGGAACGACTGGAAAAAAAAGCAAGAAAGAACGGATTACCAACACTATTTAAACAAAATATCTGCTCAAGATAACGAATACAACCTAGTTCCTTGTCCATTTGGATCAGCGCGAGTAGATAACTGTTTTTGGGTAGACTCTTTAAAATTTATGGTTGCGGGAAAACAACTGATCGAACAGCATGGAACTTGGAAAACTGAGCCATTTAATCATTCTTTTTTCAACGCTGGTGAAAAAAAATACAAAGACAATTCATATTCTCACATTATTTTTTGTGAAGGATACGAAGTGAAAAACAATCCATTATTCAAGAATTTAGCTATAAGTCCAACAAAAGGTCAAGTACTTACTGTAAAATCCAATTTGATTCCTGATGATGAATCGTTAAATAGAAAGTGCTTTGTGTTGCCGGTAGGTGATAATCAGTTTAAAATTGGCTCAACCTATGAATGGGAAGCCCAAGATTGTTCAATCACAGACGAAGGAAAAAATCTTATTTTAGAGAATTTAGCTATTTTAATAGATGACAAGCCACAGATTATTGGACACGAGGCTGGAATTAGACCTACAACAATTGACCGCAGGCCCTTTATAGGGGAACATTCAAAATATAAAGGGAATTATGTTTTTAATGGATTAGGTACAAAAGGATATATGATTGCACCCCTTTTATCAAATGAATTCACCTCGTTTTTGTTAGATGGTGGAGAATTAGATCCTGAGGTTGCCGTATATAGAAGAGAGAAGTTAGGTGATTAATTCTATTTTTTTTTATTGAAAAGGTAAAAAACAGATTGATTTTTTGTTACTTTTGCCATCACAGAAAGAAACGGTCTCGTGGCCGAGCGGTTAGGCACCGGTCTGCAAAACCGTCTACTCCGGTTCGAATCCGGACGAGACCTCCAAAAACCCCTGAATCATTAGGGGTTTTTTATTTCAACTAACAGTAGGGTTTTAGCGAACCACATTTACATGACCTAAAATTTCTCGTCGATCATCTAATTGAGGCGTTTTAAAGGAAATTTTATAGGTGTATACACCTAATTGAACGTCTAGTCCTTGATTTCCATAAGACCCATCCCAACCTATTTGAGGATCTTGTGTTTCAAATACAATTTCTCCCCAACGATTAAAAATAGTCATTTCATACGTGTGGTAATCTATGCCAGCAGTAAAAACAGGAGTAAAAATATTGTTAAATTCATCTCCATCAGGAGTAAATGAGTTAGGAATATAATAAACAATTTCATCCATGAAAGAAATATTTATTGAAGTACTATCCACACATCCTAAGTCTGACATAGCCGTTAGCCAAATCGTGTATCCATTTCCTGTATTGTTAAAAAGATGTGATAAATCTTCTGTTGTGTACGTGTTTCCATCCCCTGTATTCCAAAAATAGGTAGTGGCACCCACGGAATTATTTGTAAAAGTGGCATTTTGACTTGGCTCAGTAAAGTAATTAATATCTGTAGAAAAACTAGCAACAGGAATTCCTTCAACACACACAAAGTTTGAATATGTTTGTGATCCGATGCACCCATTCACAGTCATTTCAAGCGATATGTCATAGCAACCAGCATTGGAAAACAAAAGAGTAGCTGAGTCTCCAACCGCCACGGGATTTCCTTCGATAAACCATTGCGTATTCGTCGACTGATTTGCATTAGCAGAATTATTCCAAAAATTAGTGGCTAGTGGCGCGCAGCCTTGTAAGAGGTCGGCATCAAAGGAAACCACAGGAATTGGATTTACAGTAACATTTGTTGAAAATGAGCTACTTGGACAACCATTTAGGGTATAAACGGCTGAATAGGTTGATGTTACTAAGGGATTTGCTGTTATTGAATTTGTTGTTTCTCCATTTGGAGTCCACAAAATAGTACCTCCTGGTAAATTTGGAGTTGCTGTTAATATAACTGAATCTCCTTCGCAAATCGTCGCATTATTAATGGTTAATTGCGGAATTGGGTTAACAGACACTGTTGCGGAAGCAGATGGACTTGAGCATCCATTCAACGTATAAACCAAGGTGTAATTTGTTGTGTTTTGTGGGGAAACAGAAATTGTTGATGTTGTAGCACCTGTCGACCATAGAAATGTCCCGCCAATAGGTTGCATGGATGCCGCAGAAAGAGTGGCAGATTGACCTTCGCAAATTGTAGAATTGGCTACAGAAACAGTAGGAATTGGATTTACCACAACAGAAACAGTAAGCTGAGACATACAGCCGCTGTAATTGTATAATACAGCATATTGAGTGGTTACAATTGGTGATATTGTTATTGATGGATTAGATGTCCCATTGCCCCACAAGAACGTTCCTCCAACAGGAGTTGCACTTGCATTTAAGGTTGCAGATTGACCCGTACAAATTGTATCTCCTACAAGCGTAATCACAGGTAAAATATTACCTGCAAGTATCGTTATTGCTAGGGTTGATGAACAGTTATTGGCATCTAAAATAGCAATGGTATAATTCCCTGCTGCCAAGTTACTAAAAGAATAATTTCCACCAGAAACTGTTATTTCATTACCCAATGGATTATATGATACACTACCAGACAATGATAAATTATAAGGTGAAACACCTCCAGTTACTGTAATTTGAGTAGATCCATCATTGGAATTCTGACATAAGGTTGATGTTTCTATACTAGTTGATTGAATTAAAGTTGGTTCTAACAAAGTAACACTTGAACTATCAAAACATCCATTTTGATCCGTGACAGTAATTTGATAATTTCCGGAAGTAAGAGCAGTGATAGTATATGTTCCACCACTTACGTTAATTTCAGTCCCGACAGGATTGGAGGTAATAGGGCCAACCCAAGATACGTCATACCCAGGTGTACCATTGGAAGCAGTCACTAAAATAGAACCAACTCCTCCATTACAACTTATGTTAGAAACTACAGCAGTAAATGATAAAGAAGGAGGAGGAATTAATGTACTAACAATTGAATCTGTGCACCCATTAACATCTGTGGCAACCACCGTGTAGGTTCCCGCACTCAGGTTGTTGATTTGATAGGAACCTCCGTTGTTGACTATCTCAATCCCAGCTGGATTATCAGAAATTGGACCAACCCATGAAACATTATAACCCGGAAAACCACCTATTACATTGATGTTTAACACACCATTGGTTGCTCCGTTGCACAAGGGTGGAGTAATTACAGATGAAACCACAATTGGTAAAGGTTGAGCTACGTTTGTTGTAGCTGTTGCAGTACAACCATTGGCATCAGTCATTGTCAATGTATAAGATCCCGCTGGTGCACCATTCACGGTATATGAACCTCCATCTGCATTAATTTCCGTCCCTGCTGGATTACCTGTATTTGGTCCCGCCCAACTCATATCATATGGCG
>CAMBBW010000095.1 GCA_945863425.1 Lishizhenia tianjinensis | reverse complement strand
GGTTCGCGCATGTATTTTTGACGGGGTGTATAACTAAACGTTATGTCTGAAACCATGGCTTGGTACGTTTGAAATTCCGTAGGATCATTGTTCGGAATGGCATTATCCAGCCAAGTCAAAAACTTGTAATCTTTGAGCGACCTTCTTTCCGAAAATTCGGTGTCAAAATCAACATAAAAGCCATTAAAAAGCTCATATTCGCAAGCCACCCTCATGCGCGTTGCCTCAATAAAATTATCTCGTTTGTAAATTTGAGTAATGGCATCATAGCCGCGAATTACATCAAAATTATGATTAAGCGACCACCGAACAGTTCCAAAATGGAATGGATCAAATCGATATTTCCACCACGTGTCACCCTTAATGTCTTTGTTTAAAAACCCGTATGAAATTTGAGTGTATGAATCGAGGGTACGTTCGTTTTTCCATTTTTTAAAATAATCTACCCAAGGTGCTACTCGCGGACCTCCTATAAAAAGTGGTTGAATAAGAGAGGCCGCTGAGGCAAAGGTAAATTGTGTCTTTTTTGCTCTATTTCGGTGGTCAATACCAAACCAAATAACTTTCAAAAAGGTGACTTTATTAAAAATGGAATCAACAGAATCCAAATATTCTTTTCGGTTTTGTGCCTGGAAAATGCTGTCCTTCACTAAAATGAACTTGCGCTCTTCATCCGTTAAAATTCCTTGTCGTTTTTCGGACCAATAGGCAGTATCTTTCTCGTAAGCTTCTTTTTCAGTAATGGCTACCTCCGTTCCAAAAAACTTGTTGCCAAATTTGGGTTGGAAATTATAATTTGAAAAAACTGCCTGTGTGGATGCCTGGCTCGTCTCGTTTTTATATTTGACACCGTATTTTAAATCTTGGAATTTTAAAACACACAAACTATCTCCTGGATGCTCAAATTCTTGATACACCGTAAAATAATCATACATCAATAAATTTCCTTTTTCCATGGTTAATTCCAATTTTTGAATCAACCACAGCGAATCAATTACATAGATGTATCCTTCCAAAGTGGAAGTTGCAACATTTCTCGGTGAGATTTTAATTTTAGAAATGGTTTTTCCATTTTCCTGATACTTGGTCTCAATTCGGTACTTGTAGGATAATATTCCCGGGCTCGAAATGGGTGACATGATCGGATTTTGATGCAAATCATCTAAGCGCAATAAGTTTTCAAAGAAATTGAAATTGGCCTTAGCGGTAGTGGTATAATATAAATTTCGATCGGAACCTCGTAATTCATAAGCATTTCGAATTTCCTTAACCTTATCAATTGGCGCATAATTTCGAGTGATCTGTGCTTCTGCCAAATTCATATTTGCCGCCAATAAATCCGCCAGTTTTTTCGCTTCTTCATCTGCAAAAGGCTCATCCGTTTCTGGTTTTTTAGCTTCTTTTTTGGGTTGGTTTTTTCGTTCTAGTTTTTCGGTTGCCTTAATATATACCTCCACTGAGTGTGGGTAATTCCACAAACTAATTTTATCTCTTTTCTCCACTACTTTCAGCATGATTTCACGACCAGGGTTGGTTCTTTTTGAATTGATATCCATATCAGAAAAATCTTTAACCGTGGAGGGAAACAATTGTATGTCTTTTTGAACTGGTTTATCTACAACAGTAACATACGATTCTCTGTCTTGAAATCCAGTGGAGGTAACTACTAAAAAGTACTCGCCGGGCATCAATCGAATTTCGTAATATCCATTAGCATCACACAAGGTGCGCTGATCCGACATGTTTTTTATAAATATTTTCGCATAGGGAATTGGATCGTTTCGTTCGTCAGTAACTTTCCCACTGACTAAAAGTTGAGCAAATAATTGGGTGCTAAAAAATAGAAAGCCGAGTAAAAAAGATGTTTTCAACGGCGCAAAAAGTTTTTTCATTGAGAATTAGACGGAATTTTATGGAATTAGTTACCTAAAAGGTTCAAACAAATTACTTGTTTACGATTTCGTCTTTTTTTACCGTTTTCAAATAATCTAGGTGTTTTTCCATGCGTCTCATCATCATTCGTTTGAAGTAAAACATAAGAAAAGCAATTGCTGGCATGCTAAAATAAAACGCCCATTTATCGACTCCAATTGTAATGCAATTAAAAGTTACCACGATGAGTGAAACGATTCCTGCCACTAACCAAAAATAGAGCATTATTTTATTATACGTTTGCATAGCTGTGTTATTTCCTTCAAAGTTAACCAATTCAATTTACTTTTCATTTCAATAAAATAGTTAAATTTGTTTAAACTGAATTGCTATGACACCAACACGAGACGCACAAATCAATTACCTCAATATCAGTCTGATGTTTTTAAGTGCCATAGGTGCTTTTTTTCTACCTTTTGAAGTGTTTTTATTTGCCTATGCTTTTCTGGGACCCTTGCATTATTTAACTGAAATTAGTTGGCTGCACGATCGTAATTATTTCTCGAAAGGAAAATATGATTTCATTGTTCTTGTGGTAATTGGCGTGTTACTTTCCTACGCTGCGTTCGCCAAAGATTTTGGAGTTAACACCGATTTTTATGATGCTTTTGTTGAAGCAAATTTGTTTGATAAATTGTTGGTCTTGGCCCTATTTAGCGCCATATTGTTTGCATTGGTTAAAAACCTCATCGTTAAAATTGTTGCGATATTATTCCTGTTTGTATTTATTTCGGGATGGCTTTCGCCCGAAAATAGTGCTGAAAACAACTCCAGCACGACGATTTTTGCCTTAACTTCATTGGTTCCAACTTTAATTCATGTGTATGCTTTCACTGGCTTGTTTATGTTGTATGGCGCACTAAAATCCAGAAGTAAAACGGGATTATTATCCGTTGCAACATTTATACTTATACCCATCATTTTAGTCTTTTACACGCCCGTAAATCCTAAAACAAATTTCCTTTCCGATTTCGGAAAAAAAGCCTATTACGCAGATGGAGACGGGTTTTTCTATACCAACGTCAGCATTTTGGATCATTTTAAACTAATTGATGAACCGCTTCTAACAAATAAACAATATTTGGATTCCGTGGTGAACAAAAAATCCGCAGGTAATCAATTTCCGGTTGCTGAGCGGGCACGCATCACTGATTCTTTAAAAAATAAGTTATCCGAAAACTTCATCGTTCCCAATTCAGAAAGTGAATATTACAACAAACCCATTCCCGTAAAATTTGCCATCCCAATTAATACAAAAGAGTATTATTGGAACACCATTTTCTTTTCCACCTTCGGTATCATGCTGATGCGTTTTATTGCGTTCGCCTATTTGTATCATTACCTGAATTGGTTTAGTAAAACCGAGGTGATTCGCTGGCATAAAGTTCCAAAATTACGATTTGTGCTTGTTATTGGATTGTGGTTGACCGCTTGCGGACTATATGCTTATGATTATGCGCTCGGTTTGAGCTTCTTATTCTTCCTGAGTTTTTCGCATGTTTTGTTAGAATTTCCCTTGAACATTGTTTCCATTGTTGGCATTGGAAAAGAAACATTGAGCATTGTTAAAAATGGATTTACTTTGACGCCTAAAAAATAAATTTTATGAAAGTTTTATTGTCTTTATTGAGTGTGTTTTTACTTGTAAATTCATATATGGCCACAGAATTAGTGTACAAATGGAAAGCGAATACCAGTTATTCATTTTCTTCTCTACAAAAAGACGACGTAACTACCTCTGCTATGGGAATGAACATTCAAGAGAAGTTTGTTACAAGCATTGATTTTGTATTATTTATTCAATCTGTTGATGCTACAGGTCTTGCCAAAGGGAAATTGTATTTGGTAAATTATACCGTTAAAGATTCGAAAGGGACTATCATGGCAAGTTTGGCTACACTAACTAAAAATGCGGTTCAAAGTGATATCACAGTAGACAAAAAAGGACACTTCACGTTTCCTAAAAAAGTGAGCTTCGTAACTACAGCGACTGGAAATTATTTGGTGTATGGCAAAGCAGATGAAAATGGAGCAAGTGCCGGTGTACAAACAGCGAATGAAAAAGTGGATGTATATGCGGAATTTGATCCAAAAACGGGGAAATTAAAAGCAGGATATACCGTTCAGACGATTAGTACAACAAAAAAGGCATCGGTAAAAGAAACGGAGGAGAGTGATCATTTAGATGTCTTTCCGTATGATTTTTTAGAAATGATGGTGTTGCCTGATGGAAACGTGGCACAAGGGGATAAATACAGCGCGACAGCGGGAATGTACACCGTTGATGTGTTAGTAAAATCAATGGTAAATGGATTGGCTAGTTTGGAAGAAAAAATTGGCACGAATAAAAATGCAGATATGTTTCAAGGAGCGGCAAGTGGTCAAACGGAAGAAGGATCATTTAACATGGGTGGTTTTGGCGGAACCGACGGAATGGAACTAGATGCGAAAGATCAAGCAGCTTTGGGAATGGCAAAAGGCATGGCTCCTGAAATGAACGGAACCATTACTGCTAATTTTGATTATACCAACGGAATGTTTGTTGGAATTGGAGGAACACTAAACACAACGATAGACATGATGGGTATGAAAATGACCGTAAAATCAGTGTTGGAAATGAAGAAAAAATAAGAGTTCTCTTATTGATATTAGGTTCAAAAACTATCTATTCTTGCAAAAGTCGTGGGAAAAAGTGTAAGAAATTACAAAAAGTCGTACGAAAAAATGTAAAATTCAACAAAAAGTCGTGGGAAAAAGTGTATATTTGAATACAGTTTTGAATTTATATTAAATGGAAAGATCGGCATTACACGCATTGAAGGAATGGAAAAATTCACCTAATCGAAAACCATTATTAATATATGGGGCGAGGCAAGTTGGCAAAACTTGGTTAATGAAACACTTTGGGAAGAACCAATTTAAGAATACGGTTTACGTGAATTTTGAAAAAGAAATTCAGTTACGCTCACTTTTTGAGCAAGATTATCAACCCTCTCGCATCATTAAAGCTCTAGAAACGTATTTCAGTAAGGACATTAAGCCAGGTGAAACATTAATTGTTTTCGATGAAATACAGGAAGCGAAAGGCGCATTGACTTCCTTGAAATACTTCAACGAAGAATTGTCAGAACAACATGTCATTGGTGCAGGATCTTTGCTTGGTATCGCTGTGAAACAACAAACCTCTTTTCCGGTTGGGCAAGTAGAATTCTTGAATTTATACCCCATGAATTTCAACGAATTTTTGATGGCTACAGGAAACGATAGACTCGCTCGATTACTTGATGAAAAAGATTGGACCTTATTGACTAGCTTGCGCACAAAAATAATTTCCTTACTGAAATCATATTACTATGTTGGCGGAATGCCCGAGGCTGTTTTGTCATTTAGTCAAAATGAAAACTACAACCAAGTCCGAAAAATTCAAGAAAATATTTTGCAATCGTACGAACAAGATTTCGCCAAACATGCACCTGCTGAAGTAATTCCAAGAATTCGCATGCTGTGGAATGCGGTGGTGAGTCAGTTATCCAAAGAAAATAAAAAATTTATTTATGGATTAATTCGAGAAGGCGCACGCACAAAAGATTTTGAAATAGCCTTGAATTGGTTGGAAGATTACGGCTTGGTGTATCGGGTGAAAAGAACCAAAAAGGCAAATTTTCCACTGGCAGCCTATAGTGATTTGTCTATATTTAAGTTGTACATCTTGGATGTAGGTTTGCTTGGTGCGTTGGGCAATATACACCCTCAAATCCTGATTGATAAAGAACTTTTGTTCAACGAATTTAAGGGAGCACTCACAGAGCAGTTTGTATTACAGGAATTAAAAGCCAGCGGACAAAAACAACTCTTTTATTGGGCGAACGATTCAGGCTCTGCAGAAATTGATTTCATATTCGAAAAAGAAAATGTTCTTATTCCCCTCGAAGTAAAAGCCAGTGAAAATCTACAGTCTAAATCACTAAAAACGTTTGCAGATAAGTACCCAGAAATTCACTGTTACCGAACTTCCCTATCCGATTACCGCCTAGAATCATGGATGACCAATGTACCGCTGGTTGGGGTGAGTGGAGTTGGGAGAATTTAAGGTTTTTATCAATTCCACTTTTTTCCTTGATGAAAAAAGTGGAGTAAAAAACTCAGTGCGGCTTGAAAACCAAAAAATCCAAGGCCAAAAATTCTTTAGCGTTTCTTTTACTCAAAAATAGAATTAGTAACTATGGTTTAAATAAATAATCCCAAAATAAAATTAATGTCAATTTTTTCTATACTCTTTCCTGAAATCTAGCTTTTGCCTCTTCAGTTGAAACCGTTTCATTATTGGTTGCTTGTTCCAATCCTAATTCAATTTTTTGCAACAAAACAAGTTGATCTATTATCTCCTCAATAGAAAATGTTTCAGGCAAATTTTCAAGTGTTCGTAATACTTTGTTTTTATTAAGCATGCAACGTTGATTTAATTCAAAAATACGAAATTAATAAATTGATTGTATGTTTTACTCTTCCCCAACTGATTACCGAATTCGATTGCTATCAATTATCCAAAGCCAATATCAAAAAGGTTTCGTCGCCTTCTATAATCGTTGTAATGTAATACCTACTTATGGTTAAGGGCAAACCGAGCGATTCTAAATAATCGAAACGCTCGTTGAAGATTTCAATGATTGTTTCTTTTCTTGGTAGCCCATCTTTTGAGCTCACAACAATTGGGTAGTGTGCTTCACCCGGAACAAATGGAATTTTAATGTTTTGTGTTTTTTCTTTTACGTAATTAACGCAACCAACATGAAATCCTTTGTCGATTCGCATGTCAGACCCAAAACGTTGTTTAACCAATGAATCAACAATTTTAATTTCGGCTTCGTGCAAGGTATTCGTGATTGCATGGGAGGTTGCCATGATGGATTCATAGGTAATATTATTGTCAACTAGTAACCCATAGCGAATCAAACCACCATATTGCTTGGTTGCCACAGCCGAAAAATCTTTGTAATATTTCCTCAGTGCTTTTTCCCCGAAATACGGACTATTAAAAAGATAATCCTGGTAGTTTTGAACAAGTTTTTTTGCTTCAACCAACTCCTCATTTTTTGTGTCAACCATTCCGCCTTGCTTGGATCCATAACACATGGGTGACCCAGCTTCTGTTTGAGACGTGGCTCTTGCGGCAAAATTATTGGTTGTATCCTCAGTCATCCAAGGAAAAGCAAGAAGCATTTCTTGAGTCAGGTGCTTTTGAAATAAGCTCACATCAAATCCATTACTTAAATCAAAACCATCGGCTTCACTATAGTTTCTGAATCCGGAATCTTGAGCGTTCACAGCAATTTGCAACAGGATTGTTGCACCAAAAATTAAGCATTTCATCTGGTAAAAATTAGGGGGTTACAGAAAGAACTCCAACACTTTAAACGGTTACAAAAAAGATAGTAAAGTTGAACACTTAATAATCAATACCAAGTACCATATAACTTTTACCGGAATACTCACCAAACACGACGGTATAACTTGTAAATTCCCAATCTTTCAAATCACGACCTGAAATGGCTTGTTTTACCCCCTCAACAATATCATTTTTCGGTAAATCACAATAAGATAATTGATTATTATTAAATGAAATAGAACTAACAAATTTCCAATGAATCCCATTGTACTTCTGATCGTCTTGTTTCAAAATATATTTCTGAGCCATATCATGACAAATACTGTCAAATTCGTGTTTCACCTTCAAATTTCCTAATTCAGACTTAATTAATGAGTCAATAGAAAATGAAATCTCAATTATTTTCTGAGTTTTAACCTTGTCTGTTTTCACTGAAGTTTGCGAGTGAGCCAAAACACTAATGTGAAGGACAAACAATACGAGAAATATCTTCATACTAAATTAATTAGGGGGTTACAGAAGAAACCCGACGCTCCAGTTTGGTTACAAATAACAAATTATATGACCAACTATTTTCAATAATTCCCAAATTTTAATGTGAGCAATAATCAAATCGTTAATGGTGTTGAGGTAAAAGAACAGATAAACAACTACCAAGACGAATACAAAGACAAGTACATCAAGCTACTGGAAGCAGAGGTGGAACGCTTGAAAAAAGAGGAGAAAGGTTGAAATGTCCTGAAAAGTGGCGCCTCGACAAGCTCGGTGTGATATGTGAAGGGAAAGTGGAAAATGGAGAGTTGAAACTGTAAAAATGGATTACTACTAACTTAAACTCTATCTCAATATAATTAAACCAATATATTAGCTATTTCAATTAACTTTTAGTATATTTGGCTACTATTTTAGCTAAAATGAATCCTTTTTCCATTGATAAAAATCCAATAGACATACTGAAGGAACTTGCTCAGCGAACAAGAACTCTTCGAAAAGAATATAAAATGTCGCAGAGCGAACTAGCTCGACGAGCCAATGTTTCACTTGGGAGTTACAAACGATTTGAATCGAGTGGTCATATTTCATTAGATTCATTTTTAAAAATTGCTTTTATCCTAGGGAAATTGAATGATTTTGAAACTGTTTTTCAATCAAACAAACACAAGGATATCGAGAAACTATTTAAGTAAATTGGAATGAGCCAAGAAAGAATTAAAGTTTCATTAGATTTCGGAACGTCAATCGTTGAGGTGGGAATGCTCGTTGAACAAAATCAGGAAATTTATTTTCGATTTGAACCTTCCTTTTTGGAATGCAACTTAGATCCTTCTCCATTTAAATTGAAGAAAACAACTGAAATACTTCTTTCACCGAGAACACCTTTTGACGGACTATTTGGCGTGTTCAATGATTCAATTCCCGATGGCTGGGGAAGATTGCTTTTGGATCGCAAATTAATTGAAAGTGGCAAAAACCCAAAAGAGATAAGTATTTTGGACCGTCTTTCTATACTCGGTAAAAGTGCTCAAGGCGCATTGATTTACGAACCCGTTACCAATGATGGAAAGTCTGAAAATGAACGCGTCAATTTAGATTTGATTGCTCAAGAATCAGAAGATTTATTAAAAACTGGTAATGCCTCATTTTTAGACCAATTGTACCATCTCGGTGGAAATTCAGTCGGCGCTCGTCCTAAAATATTGGTAAATTATAATCATAAATTGAATCAATTCTCCACTCTATCTGAAGAAGAATTTGAACCTTGGATTATAAAATTTCCCGCATTAAACGATTTTAAAGATATCGCACGTATAGAGTATTCCTATTACAAAATGGCTCTTGCTTGTGGAATTGAAATGAGCGAATCTAACTTGTTTTATTCTGAAAAAGGAAAAGTATTCTTTGGAACGAAACGCTTTGATCATATTGACAATCAACGGTTACATCTTCATTCTGCATGTGGGCTATTACATGATGATTTTCGATATAGCACCCTGGATTACGGTCATGTAATGGATGCCGCAAACAGATTGGAAAATAATTTAACCGCTTGCGAAAAGGTCTTCCGTTTGGCTGTGTTCAACGTGTATGCTTCCAATATGGATGACCATAGTAAAAACGTTGCTTTTTTGATGAATGAAAACGGAAACTGGTGTTTGGCCCCCGCGTT
>CAMBBW010000094.1 GCA_945863425.1 Lishizhenia tianjinensis | reverse complement strand
ATCGTTTGTTACAATGATTTTAAAGAAGCCTTGGGTTTGTCGCATGGCAATTGCCCTTGTGATAAGCGAATAATCCAATTTCACCACCTTTACCGGGATATTTTGAGCGATTGCTTGTTGTTCGTTAATCCCAACGGCAGCAACCTCTGGATTCAAAAACATGATCGTACAAATATTATCGTAATTCAATAATTCGGGCTTGTTACCAAACATTTTTTCAACTGCATGCCTCGCTTCAATTTCGCCCATGTTTACTAGAGCGATTCTTCCAGAAACATCACCAACAGCATAGATATTTGGTACATTGGTGCGGGTATCTTCATCTCCGATATGAACTCCTCTTTTCGACATTTCAACCCCAGCATTTTCTAACCCGAGATTTTCAATATTAGGCTGTCTACCTATCGATAAAAGAGCCTTTTCAACACGAATTACTTCACGAGAACCGTCTGGATATGAAAGTTCATATTCTACTTCATTTCCTACTTTTACCAATCTTTCTAATTTCGCATTGGAATGTATGGTAACTCCTCTATTTACTAAGTTTTTCGCAATTAATGTAGTAATATCACCATCTTCAAAAGGCAAAATATGATCTTGTCTATCGATGATATATACTTTCGTTTTCCCGAAGTTGGAGAAAATAGTGGCATATTCACACCCTATTACCCCTGCCCCAACTATCACTAAGCTTTTCGGGAAGTCCGAAATATTATCGATGCCATCACTCGTTAAAATAGTTTCCTCATCTACTTCAATATCAGGCATTTTACGGGGTCTACTTCCTGTGGAAAGTATTATGTTTTCAGTCCAAATCGTTTTTTGTTCTCCCTCATGGTCGATAACAATTTCATTCTTTGAAGTCAACTTACCAAAACCTCGTTCGTAGGTTAGTAATTTATTCATTGTTTCGGTCTGCAATAATTTGATGTGTGCCGAGTATTGAAATTTCCGTTCAAAAATCGCTTCTGCCAAATTTTGTTTTACGTCCTCCCAAGAAATTTCAAACTTTGTTCGTCCTTTGGAGACAATCATGTCGTTAACGTCTCGAACTCTATTGGATAATTCCCATAACGTTTTAGAAGAAAGAGCACCATTGTAAACCCCTGCCCCACCCACTTTATCTTTCTCTATCAAACAAACGCGTTTTCCAAAATCAATACCACGCATGGCTGCCGCATATCCTGCTGGCCCCCCTCCTATTACAACTAAGTCAAAACGTTCCATATTATTTGTAAATTCGCTGTAAATATAGGTAATCACAATGATTGAATTTCTTTTTTTAACACTACAGTGAATCCAACAGACAAAAAAAGCATTGAAATAGCCAAAGTGGAACTAAAAGCCACTCAAAAAATGGCGATTAATTTAAAGAAAAGAAAACCGACTCAATTAGATTCTGTTTTTCATTCTAGGCATGTATCAGAATTTAAAAAAATGGATTGTTTAACTTGTGCTAATTGCTGTAAAACTACCAGTCCCATTTTTCGTGATGCAGATATTAGACGTATTTCAAAACACCTGCGCATAAAAGAGAGTAAACTCATTCAAGATTTATTAATCATGGATGATGAAGGCGATTACGTATTGAAAAAATCTCCTTGCAATTTTCTTTCGAGCGATAATACTTGTTCTATCTATGATGTTAGACCTCTAGCCTGTCGGGAATACCCACATACGGATAGAAAAAATATGTTTCAAATACTGGATTTAACGGTTAAGAACACGCTCATTTGTCCCGTTGTAGCGCGAATCGTCCAATCTTTCACTCATGAGAATGAGAAAAAATAATTTCATTTTTAGTGGTTGGAAATCTATTTTTTTAAGGTGATTTCTTAGCTGACGAAATTTGCTATTCTTCGGACATTTTATTTAATTCTTCACGAACAAAATCTGCCAAGCTGGCAATATTATTTAATGAAAAGTCAAATGTTATTCCTGCATCTGCGTAGATTTTTGGAATTGATTTAGAGTATCCAACCGTAAGTGCCATTTTATATGCTTCAATTGCATTATAATAATTCAATTGACTATTTTTCCAAATAGCAAGTGCGCCTAATTGAGCAATACCATATTCAATATAATAGAATGGAACTTCAAACAAATGCATTTGACGTTGCCAAGATGTTTCAATAACCTCTTCGTATCCTGACCAATCAGTTAAACCAGTTCCAAATCTTTTAGATAAACCTTTCCATGCCTCCCTCCTATCTTCAATTGAATGAAAAGGATTTTCATACACCCAATGTTGAAAAGCATCTATTTGAGCAATCCAAGGCAGAATCCCTAAAATATCCTCTAAATGTTCTTTCTGAGCTCTTTTTTGATCGGCAGGGTTTGAATAAAATTCATCCCAATACTTCATACTCAATAATTCCATGGACATCGACGCTAATTCTGCCACTTCAGATGGTATGTTCTTAAAAGAGGATAATTCTAATTCATTGGAAAGAAAAGAATGAACCGCGTGTCCACCTTCATGAATCATGGTAATTACATCACGATGTGTTCCAACGGCATTCATAAATATAAACGGTGCACCACTTTCATATAAAGGATAATTGTATCCACCCGGTGCTTTTCCTGGTTTAGATTCCAAGTCCAAGTGATTCATATTTTTCAGTGAATCGATGCATGATTTAAAATAAGGGTCGATTTTTTCGAATATGCGTTGTGTTCCTGCGAGTAATTCTTCTCCATTTGTGAAAGGTTTTAGCGGAGCTTTACCCTCTGGATCAACAGCCGTATCCCAAGGCTTAAACGCACTTTTGCCAAACAATTTCAATTTAGTTTCTTGAATACTTCGAACAATTGGAACAATACATTTCTCAATGCTTTCATGAAAAGCAAAACAATCCTCCTTTGTGTAATCAAATCGACCTAATGATTGAAACTTATAATCTCTAAAATTATCGAATCCCGCATTTAAAGCAACTTGATGTCGTTTTAGAATAAGTAAAGAATACAATTCATCGAGTTGATCAACATCTTGCTTTCTTCGATTACTTATTTTTTCAAAAACCTCTTTTCTCAAGCTTTCATCAGGCTCTCGCAACAACGAGGAAGCTTTTTGCATGGTTAATTGCTCTCCATTTAAGTCTATTGTTTGGGCTCCACTAATACTTCCGAAAAGCTGACTTTTTTCATTTATTTCTGCTTCAATGTCTATATTTTCCTCCCGAAATAACTGCGTAGCAGTCTTCACAGCTCTGAAATAAATAAAGTATGCCTCGTCTTTTTCAATCTCACTAAGAAACGGGCTTTCTATCAATTTCTTATTCAATTGATCGTCTAATGGCGCTAATTTGGGTTGGATTTCTGATACAAAATAGTGGTAATCCTGGGTTAATTGCTCATCCCGGGTGTCAATTGTCATTTTAATGTAACGCCAAGCTAAATTTTCTTCTAAAAAAGCATCTAATTCGCTCCTATTCTTGAGCCATTGGGATAGTTCTTCAATTGACTGCATGGGATCTTGAATCAATGCATCAAAGAAAGGTTCTAGGCCCTCCCAATTAGTCAATACAAAATCATTCGGTAAAAAATACCGTTGAGCACGTTTCAGTTCCATAACCTAAAAAATATTATTTTCCGCGTCCGCCACCTGTCTTAACAGTAGCTACTTTTTTTGCTCCAGCAGACTTATTAGTTGCCTTTGGAGTAGAAACCGATTTAGCAACTTTAGCAGGTTTTGCTTCCTTAACGGTTTTTGTGGTTTTCGCCTTAGTTTCAGTACTTGCAACTTCTTCAGTTTCTGTAATTTCTACTTCAGGTATTAATAATCCCTCAGCTATTAGCGTATTGTACCATTGAAATAATTTACGTACGTCAGAGTCATAAACACGCTCGCTGTCGTAATTTGGTAAAAATGTAATTACATATTCACGCAATTTTTTCGGATCGTCTTTGTGCGATAATCCAGCATTTCCATTCAATGATTCATACATTTTTTTGTACACCTCAATTAACTTGACATCTTCGTCTGTTGTATAGACAGAAATGTCCTCAAGTGCTGAGATTTTATCAGAAGCATGAGCCGGAAATCTTTTTTTATCTGTCATTGATTCAACAATAACTGAGTTTTTTCCTTGAGCTACAATTTTATACAAACCTGGACGTCCAGCGATAGAAATAATTCCTTGCAAATTCATGAATACTTTTTTTATTAGGTTCAAAAATAGGAATCTTTTGGAAAAGAGTATCAAATAACATTCGATTTATTTGATAAAGAACCTATTTTTCCTCAAAATGAGATGTATAACAAAACTTGTTGTCACTCCAAGAATACTGCCTGCTATGGTATCTTCTAAAAAATGCTGGGATAAATAAATACGAGAATACCCCACAAAAACAGCAATTACAAAAAGAGAACATCCTATTTTTTTTGACTGATAGAATAAACTAAGTGCTGCTGTTAAAGCAAATATGGTGGTTGTATGTCCTGAAGGAAAGCTATGACTAGCATGCATTTTTATACCTGAAACAATTGGAACATGAAGGGCACCCGATTGAGTATAATGATAAGGCCGCATAAAATCATCAAAAACAAAATTCTTTAATACTTGAGCCAGCAAGGAAGAAATGAGAAAGGTTGAAAGAATAAATACTGCCTTTTTTTTATTAAAAAAAAAGAAAACAAAAGATAAAAGAACTGCAAAAATACCATCACCTAAGAAAGTTAGAGTTGAAAAAACGAAATCAAGGACGTAATCGTGATAACTATTTAAGGACTGATGAATTTCAAATTTTGGAATGGAAATGGTGCAAATAAATAGAATTAGCCAAACAAAAATGAATGAAAGTATATACGTTTTCGATGATAAAGAAATGGAATTCCAATATTTCATACTACAAAAGTAAACTTTGACCCTTGTAAAAACAACGATTTGTATATCTTTGTCTTGAAAATGAAAAATGACCTATTAATCAGAGCTGCCAAAGGCGAATCAATTGATCGTTATCCTGTTTGGATTATGAGGCAAGCAGGTAGAATTCTCCCGGAATATAGAGCCGTGAGATCTTCTGTAAAAGACTTTAAAGCACTCGTTAAAAACCCTGAATTATGTTGTGAAGTTACACTTCAACCTGTTGATATTTTGGGTGTTGATGCTGCCATCATTTTTTCCGATATTCTTGTAGTTCCTGAGGCAATGGGTTTAGATTACGCAATGATTGAGCAAAAAGGCCCGTGGTTTGAAAAAACGATTCGTTCAAACGAAGATTTAGCGTTAGTCTCAAGTGATATTGATGTTGCGGATAGATTAGGGTATGTGTTAGATGCCATTTCATTAACGAAAAAGACACTTAATGGTCGTGTACCACTAATTGGTTTTGCAGGGGCTCCATGGACCATTTTTTGCTACATGGTAGAAGGTAAAGGCTCAAAAACTTTTTCTGAATCACGAAAGATATTATATACAGATCCAGTTTTGGCTCATAACTTGCTAGGCCAGATTACCGATGTAACAATCGAGTACTTAAAATTACAAATGAAACACGGAGCAGATTTAGTGCAAGTTTTTGATTCATGGGCCGGGATATTATCACGCGCTCAATACCAAGAGTTTTGTATTCCCTACCTAACCAAAATTTGTAATGCGATTCCTGAAATTCCAATTACAATTTTCGCAAAAGGAGCCGTTGCATCTTTACCTGATTTGGCGAAGTTGAATTGTAACACACTCGGTTTAGATTGGAATATGGACGTTAATTCCACAAGAGAATTGGTGAATGAAACAAAAACATTACAAGGGAACCTAGATCCATGTGTGCTTTATGGAACGCACCAAAATATTGAACTCGAAACAAAAAAAATGCTTACTTCGTTTAAAAGTAAACGACATATTGTTAACTTAGGCCACGGAATTTATCCAGATACTGACTTTGAAAAAGTAAAAACGTTTATAAATACAGTTAAAAACCATGAAATCAATTAATCTAAATTCAACACTAACATGGGGGATTTCCTCTGTGGCGTTAGTTGGACTTGTTTCTTTCAGTAATCCTGTTTTTGGACAAAAGAAGAAAGACAACAAATCAGAAGAAACCAATACTGACGGAAATTTTGTTCGAAATGGAAGTTTCGAGAATTTAAAATCACCTGGAAAAAAACCAAAAAAGCTAGGGGGAATTGATTATATTGATGGTTGGTATTCAGCCACTGGTGTGAAAGCTGATGCGTATCGATCTGATGTTACTGATATTGAAACTGGAATAACAGTACCTCAAAGTAAATATGGAAAAGAAGAGCCAACACCGACCTATGGTGACAACTATGCTGGGATTCATGTTTATGTTACAGGAAAAAAACAAAACGAGCGCTCGTATTTAACGGGTGAATTAAATACTAAATTGACGAAAAAGAAGTTGTATTGTGTTGAATATTATGTCTCTTTAGCTGAGGGTTCTAAATATGCAACGAATAATATAGGTGCCAAATTTGACATGAAACGTCCTGAAGAATCAAAGGACAAAAATCTTTTCAAAGGAGTTGCCGATATTTTACATCCAGATAATGAAACAAAAGTTTTCAATTCAGCAAACGGTTGGCATAAAATATGCGGAACTTACGAAGCTAAAGGAGGAGAACAATATATTTCTCTAGGAAATTTTGCTTCTAACAACAAAACTAAAAACGAAGCATTCAAAAAATCAAAAAACGCGAAAGCTACCGCTTTACAATCGGCTTATTATTTTGTTGATAATGTTGTTGTTCGTGAATATTTCCCAACTTTCGAGGCATACTTATTGGCTAATAATTTATCAAATCTTATGAAAAATGAAGAAGATTTATCAGAAGATGAAATTGCAGAAAAAAATGAATTTGAAAAAAAGTATTTAGCAATAGAACCGTGTAAATGTGGTGGAAAAGACATGGATAAAGGGTATTCCGATTTGACATTTCAAAAAGAGTTCATCATTGAAGAGAAAATGACTCCAAAACAAAAAATTGAAACATATGCTGTTTTCTTCGGAGCAGGGAAAAGTGATCTAACGACAGAAGCAAATAACACGATTGATGACGTAGCAAGAATCTTGAAAGCTAATTCCGGGTTAACATTAACAGTTGTTGGGCATGCCGATACCATGGAAACAAATTTAAGTGAGATTACTCCTGCATTCAAAGAAGTCGATAAAAAACGCGCTACTGCAGTAGCTGATCAATTGAAAAAATTAGGTGTAACAAACGCTATTAGTACTGATTTCAAAGGAATAAAAGAAGAAAGTGATTTTGTTTCAGGTGATGCTGAGGAAAAAGAAATCGATTGGGCGAAAAACAGACGCGTTCAATTTATTATTAAATAATTACCGATAACTCAATTTAAAGCCGCTTCTATAGCGGCTTTTTTTATTCTATGAAAACAGTTATCTTACTAATCTTTATCTTCCCCTCTATTCTACGTGCCCAAGCGTTGGAGGAAATTGTATATTCCACTAAAAATTGCCATGCGCGCGGAATTACAGCTGATAAATCATTTATCTATGTTTCTTCTAATGATGGGAGTGTATATAAAATCAACCCCAAAACAAAAAAATCAGTTCAATTAGTCAATTTGGATAACACCGGTGGTGAATTAAGAGACATTGAATTGGTCAACCATCAAATTCTTACTATGCAAAGTGGAGATTCTGGACTTATTATTAATTTAAGTGCTAATCAACGCCATGACTTTGATTCTGTATTTCTAGATGGAATGGATTTCTATGGAAGCAGTGGTTTTCTAATGGGAGACCCAATAAATGATACATTCTCCCTTTTTTTCACAATAAACAACGGAAAAACTTGGAATCCTTGCGAAGGTAAAATTCTCGCTAAAAAAGGAGAGGCCGGATTTGCTGCTAGCGGGTCAACTGTACATTGTTTAAACGTTTCCACCTTCATGTTTGTATCTGGAGGTTTGAAATCACGTTTTTTTATATCCACTAATTTTGGTGCAACTTGGAAGAATTATACCATTCCTTTTCCTGAATCCGAAAGCGCTGGACCTTTTTCAATTGTTCCTTTTGGAAAAGAGCGTTTTATTGCCGTAGGTGGCGATTATAAACTTCCTAATGATAGCGTTTCAACGTGTTTTATTTCAACTGACTCAGGAAAGTCGTGGGTAGAGCCCATTAAACGTCCTTTGGGATATCGCTCCTGCATAATTACATACAAAAACATGCTATTTGCCTGCGGTACAAATGGATTGGATTATTCGTTAGACGGTGGAATGAGATGGACAAACATAAACAACCAAAATTATTTGTCCTTGACTGTTTTTAAAGATAAGCTGGTTGCTTCAACCTCGACCCATTCCATTCATCTATTTGATTTAAAGAAATTCAAGCATTAAAAAAGGGAGAATCTAAATCCCCCCTCTTTTTCATCAATCAACATCGTTAATGCTAATATCCAGGATTTTGCTGAAGATTAGGATTTAATACTTTATCTGCTGTTGGTATTGGATATAAATCAAAATGCGCGTCAGTGGCAATACCAGTTACATCACCACCTTTAAATGACCATAAATAACTTCCTCCGGTGAATTGACCAAAACGAATTAAATCTGTTCTTCTTGTTGCTTCCCAGCTTAACTCGCGTGCACGCTCATCCAAAATATCCTGTGCACTTATGCTAGAAAGATTGAAATTAGAATTTCCATAAGCTCTTTCTCGAATAAGGTTCATATACTGTAATGCTGTTCCTTGATCATTCAATCTAAATGCTGACTCTGCCAACATCAAATAAACATCTCCCAAACGGAACATTGGAAAATCAATATCCACATGAGCTGAAATTGCATTATTGGATCCATTTAAACCTGCTTTAGTTTTGTTTTTAAACTTTGGAAATGCATATCCATTGGAGAAAGTAGATAAGGATGTTATTTGTAAGTTCTGTCCAGGAGTATAAAACATATACCTAGTATCTAAGGTTGAATCAGCAAATTTACTTACAAACTGAGGCGTAACGCGCAACCCACCCCATTTACCATTTACACCATAATTGGAAGCAACCATGCTACCACCTAGTGCTCCACACACAAGATACGTTGTTCCTCCCCATGTTTGAGCATATAAACCGTCATATACCACTGGGAAAATTATTTCAGGAGATGTGTGATTATCTGCTAAGAACATATCTTGATAGACATCATCCAATTGGTATGTTCCAGAATTAATTACTTTTTCGCAATACGTTTTACACGATGCATAGCGAGGAGTTCCGGTGTACACTTCAGCATTCAAATACATTTTTGCCATTAATGTTTGAGCAGCGGCTTTAGATGCTCTTCCATAAGGTGCTGCAGAAGGATCTAGCAATAGATCTTCTAAATCAATTATTTCATTTTCAATGTATGTAAATAAACCTGTTCGATTAATCTGTTCAGGTAAAAATGCTCCCACACGATCATTTTCATCTACAAACGGAACATTTCCAAACAAATCCATTGCATGATAATAGCTCAATGCACGTAAAAAACGCGCTTCATTTCGGTAGGTTCTAATTTCAGCTTTTACTGCTTCACTGAATCCTCTTTCAGCCAATTTCTCTTCACGAGATTGCCAAATAAATTCATTACATAATGTAATTTGATAATAAATACGGTAATACATTCCTTTTACCCAACCATCATC
>CAMBBW010000093.1 GCA_945863425.1 Lishizhenia tianjinensis | reverse complement strand
AATTTCATCTGAATGTAAACTATAAGTTTCACCGTGCTCCGTTTTGATCATTAAATAATTGGAACAAAAGGTCATGCCCTTAAGTAAGTCTTCAAATATAGGGAAATATTGTTCCCATAATTCCTCGTAGGTTGAGTTGTCTAACGTTTGTTGGTGCCCCAGATACCTATTACGGAAATTAATCAGACTGTCAATTCCAGTAAGTTTTTTATACCTGATTTTAGTTTCTCCATTTGCATCTTCTGTTTCAATTTCAATTTTGTATAATTTACATTTCTTATCAATTTGGACCGCATAATAATATTCGTTTAAATCGGGACAGAAGTAAGGATATTGTCGCTCGTTTAGAAACAAAAGTGTTTCTCGAATAAACCTATTCCAATTCCCAAAAGTTGTTTCAGTTAAGGTATTGTAGAACAAGTCTACCATTTTCCTGGATTTGATAGAATTGTTAAAAAACTCTGAACCAACTATAAGACCAAGGTATTTGAGATAATTCAGAAATGTATCTTTAAAGAAATGAATCTTTCTTAAAGGGTCTTTTTCAAGAAAGGTACGTTTAAGTGGGTAAGCAATTAAATATGGTAATCCTTTAATCAATTCAATATGAGCTTCAGAAATTGTAGAAACCTCCGTAAGCGGAATATCACAGAATGGACATTCCATGGTTACTGGATAAATTTTACCTTTTTTATTATCTGGAGCGGAACAATCAATATTTTTACAAGAAAAACTCATACTTTATTACTTTATCACAATGTAAAATAAATAACCCCAATACATAACCCCTAATCAAGTCTTAAATAAATAAAAATATAAACTGGATTGAACCTATGTAAATGAAAAATTTAGTTTTTGATATATCGCAAAAATCAAGTAAATCATTGTAAATCAAAGAAGCATTTATGACTTGAATGTAGCACTCATAACCCTTATGAATATATTGAATCATTTTTCATGACCAAAAGTCATTGATCTTCCGGAATTAGTCGTAAAATTCATGTCTTAAATTTGATACCTGAATAAACACTCATGTAATTGGGGGCTAAACCAGTAAGAATCTAATTTGACAATAATGATTCGACCTTAGCATTAAATTCATCAACCGATATTTTTCCTTTAGAAACTTGTCTGGCCCATAATTCGATTTGATCTTTTATGTCTTCATCATAAATATCATGTAACCATTCTTTGATATTGGCATATTCTCTTGAAGAAAGAGCAACACCAGGAAACTCTTTCTTAATATCCATAGCCCATTTGATGTTAAGAGATTGGTTAAGAGATTGGTTAAGTCTTTGAATTTTGTTTTGATCTGAGTCACCAAAGAATAATTCAAACAGTGCATAATTTTGCATTAGCTTTTCTATGCTTTCTATATCATATGTCAAATATGGTAAGATCAGTTTCAAACATTCCGAATTGGATTCAATTATAGTTATGTTATTTACCAGTCCTTTTAGATAGTAAAAGCGTGCATCCTCCTTTTGTAGTTTATTGACATGAAGCAATGCGTTTTGCCAACCTTCCCATAACATAAATTTTTCAGCAAAATGCTCTCAAGAATTATTCCGTTGGTTACCTTCAGGAATTAAACTCACTATCCTTCTTACTCAAGGATTCTTCCTTAAGTAACAACCTCCGCGCGTGGTAAAACAAGGATGGAGATATATTGACTGACCTACAATAATCCCGAATCGTTAAAGAGGATTGTTCATAAGCCTGGGCAAACTTTCGCTTCTGACTTTCTGTATAAACTTGTCTCATCTTTTTGCCTCAAAGCTAAAAAGACCTTTTTTAACAAAAAACATGTACTTAGAGGGACAGATAGTTTACACATAACGTTTTGCGTTTAGGCGATGTTTCCTTGTGTTGCGCCTGCGGCAAGGCAATATTGCTTACACGCTGTTATAGGGCGTTTTGCTTGTAAGAATATCAATAAGTTTAAAGATTATTTCGGATTGATAATCTATGTTCGGAGCTGTAGGTTGATTTTGTGTATCTGCTGTATGAATAAATAAAACTAAACTTTTTTTTCCAAGAAAATAAAGAGATTTATAATATAAGTAATTACATAAATAAGAGCCTGCATCAGTAGACATTGATATAGATTCGTTTTGTGAAACAAAATTATTTAGAATTTCAATTGAAATATTAGTATTTAAATTTGATTGATTTTTTATGATTTCATGTCCATTAGGACTAATGTTTTCTATGTCTTTTCCAGATTGGATATTTTTTCCGCAAGTTTCAAT
The DNA here is from genome assembly GCA_945863425.1 of Lishizhenia tianjinensis. Taxonomy (GTDB): domain Bacteria; phylum Bacteroidota; class Bacteroidia; order Flavobacteriales_D; family Crocinitomicaceae; genus UBA952. The sequence continues at coordinate 7,411 of CAMBBW010000093.1, read as the reverse complement.
TCTTATTTTGCTTTCATTTGAGGCAACTCCTAAATGAATTATAAAATCAAATTTTTCATTTTTTTTAGTTTCTATAAATTTTGACACACCGCTCCATGATACTTCTATGGTTTCAAATTCATAATATGTAAAGTGGTGATAAGAAAGATTAATTCTTTGTTTTAGCCTTTCCATAATTTGATTACTAGGATTGGCTTTAAAATTATTAAAAGGCCCGAAAGAAGTTACTAATATTTTATATCCTTTTATAACTCTCATTTTATTTATATCATCCTTTATAATTCCATTGAAAATATGGAGTGACCAATCTATACTAAAATTAAATGTGAGATTATTGCAATTACCCAAAACTGTATTTATCTCGCTTAAAGATACTTTAGAATTTTCTTCATATTCTCCTTCAATGTATGATATAATTATAGAATCGTTGTCAGGAATTACCATATTTGCATAAACTGAACCTTGTAATTCTATAATGTGCATTATTCCAACGATTATTTTTTTGCCTATTATCTGTATCAACCAAGATGATGTTAAATCTTTCCTGCGATTTAAATAAGTAGATGGAATGATTGGCAATAGATTATCAGTATCAAAAATTCTAATAGGTAACAATGATTTAGATCTGATTGCATTAAATGTGCCATTTAGGTCATTTATTGTCCATTCACCTTCAAAAACGTGACCCATTTCCATTAGTACACCAACATATTGAATAGACCATGATCTTTCCAATAAGTAATTTTTTGTAAAGGAAAAAAGAATTTCATCTACCAATGAGCCTTCAATCCATGCAAGTAAATAAGGATCCTGATATCCTTTATTCATCCAATGAGGATTAATGGGCTCTATTGAAAGGCCAATAAAGTCATTATCGCCTTTGGCAAGAAAGAAAAGATCAAAATAAGTTTTCGATGAATTTTGAAAATACCAACCTTGCCAACAACCTAAAATTGATAATAATTGGTTTTGTTCTAAATCGTTTAATTCCGTTATCTCTTCAAAATAAAACGAGAGATATGTTTTAATAGAAATGTCTATTGAAGTTTCATTTTGGAGAATTTTCAATACCCAATCTGGTTTAGTAGCATGCGATTTATCAAATTTCCGAAATGCTTTTAAATCAGTGCCACTTAGTATTTCACTTATGTCATTTATATTAACCCGGAGCAACTCCAAACAAATTTTACGATCAATATTGATTGAATCCTTTAAATCAATTTTTAAATCATCTCTAGCTTTCAGTATTTCCTCGTATTCATCAATTTCTAACTTTTTATCTGCCAATGCCGATCTTATTAAATGCTCATAGTTAATTAAAATTGAATTTTGACTCTCATTTAAATTAGCATACAAATCGTCCAAGGACAATTCGATTTTGAGGTATTCATTAAAAAACCAATTACAGATATTACCCAAACTGTTTTCTACCACTAAAGCTTCAGAGGCCGTTCTATCTGTTAAATGTTCATCGATATGCGCTGTTTTATTGCCAAGTCGCTGAATTGCTTCAAACAAAGAAACAATATGAGATGGTAATATTCCTTTTTTGACAACACCATCTTTTAATTTTTCGAACGTTATTGATGGAGGAACTTGACCGTATTCTCTCTTATATGTTAGTTTTAAAATTGCTTCGCAACTAATTCTAGATTCAACACAAATTTGATTTGGGTTACCACGAAATGTAATCGCAGTTTTAATACGATCAATAAGTTTATTTAAAATCAAATCTCCAGTCATTTATTTTCTTTTTAAAATACCCTATAACGGTTTGCGTGTAGGCGATGTTGCCTTGTGTTGCGCCTGCGGCAAGGCCATATTGCTTACACGCTGTTAGCAGTTGCATTAACTTGATAATTTAAATAAAAATCTATTATTTTAAGCATACAATACATCCCAATTTCAAGATCTTTTTCATCTAAATTTTGAGGAATTCTTTTAGTTATATCTTTGGAATGCACAGCTTCATTTCCAAAAATACGAATAGTGTGAAAATAACTTAAAATCCACTGTGAAAGTCCCATTGATTGATGAAGTGATTCAATTTGTTTTATAAGTTCAAATTGGTTTTTTGTATTGGGATTTAATTTTTCAATTATCTTTTCGATTGCCTTCCTTGTTATTGCTCCAAACTCAAATGGTCTGAAATCAGAATTTAAAACTCTTTTTAAATCTTTAAATACATCATCTTTCTCATTTTTTTCAATTAATAATTCGATAACTCTATTTAAATCCTTTCTCAATAAATTTGCTAATTGTCCAGTGGGTGATTTAATTTTTACCCTGCCTAAGGAATCGTTCATTTGTTTATTAAAGGCAATAGCTTTTTCATTATTATATACTACAAAATAAATTTTATTTAGAAATCTTGAATATCGAAGAAAGTCTAAGGAAACATCGAGTAAAGATGAAATTACCAAATCTGAATTTATTGATTGATCTCCGGCACCAATCATAGGTAAAGCAATTGAAACATTCTCCTGGCCTTGAATTTCAAGTGCTGAGATAACCGCAAATAAATTTCTTACTGAATCAATAAATGAATTGTTTGATCCAGTAATTTCCACACAGATAATTCTCTTATAGGTTTTATTTTGAAGTTGCTCAGAAACCCAAATACCTAAACTTTCTCTAAAGTCTAATGATGGCCTTTCGGAAAGCTTATTAACATTAATTCCTTTTTTATAAAGTTGCCCAATAATACTTGAATTTGTTGGCGTGTAGTCATCTTTAAATGCAGATAAACATAACAAATCTGTTTCAAAGGGAAGGCTAGTAATATCTCCTTGAAATAATTCAAACTCTTTAATCCCCGTTTTGGTTTCTATTTGAACAAAGTTTATGGTCATATTATATAACTGCTAACGTTTTGCGTGCAGACACTTGTAGCCCTGTGTTGCGCCTGCGGCAGGGCTATTGCGATTGCAAGCTGTTATGGTGTGTATTATTTATTTTGTCTAAAATATCATTTATTGAATCTTTTGAAAATTTTGATGATTGAATCTGTTTTTCTATAAGTAAAATTTCACTTTCTAACATCTTTGCTTGAGGGCCGTACCCTCCACCTTTAACTTTTGCATCGAGCGATTCTCGTAATTTTATTAGATTATTTTTATTTTCAGTTGTGGCAAAATCTAATTCGTTAATAACTTTATTGTAGTATTTTATCTTAAATGCTTTGGATGTAACTACAAAAACACTGTCAAGTTTAACTTTAATTTTTTGGCTTACAATTGTGCAGCTATCCATTTGAGATATTATTTTATATCCAGATGGCCCATAATCACCCCTTCCCTTGAGTCCAGTTAATTCCTGTTCAAATATCATCCTTAACGAATCACAATGTAAATTTAATTTTTGCAAGTTGTTAGATAGTGAGTCATAAAGAACATCATTACCATTTAGCTTACTTGAATTGTTATTACTTTTAGTTTCGTTGCAAGAACAAGCTAAAAAGATGCTCATACACAACGTACCAATTGTTTTGATTTTATTTTTCATTGCATTTTATTTTATTTTTGTAATATCCACCATAACTCGCTTATACACGAAACAATTTTTCATCTAGCCGCTCATTTTGCTATGTATTAGCGAGGGATCGCTTCGTTTTATTTCTAAAAAAAAGATATACTATTTAATTCATAAGGATTCATTTATACAAATATTCCTTGACAATGTTATTTTCATTGAGTTACACCTGTATTTTGGTGCTGCCATCCTCAGTTTGGTAGATGATTATATTGCTCATGGTCTGAATCAGGTTCCATTCGTCCGTTAGTGCCTTACGTATTTCAATACTTTTTAGCCGTTGGTTAATCCAACTTTCTGTATAGCCGAGTTTTACATATTGTTCCAGGGCTCTGTCAATACTCAGCTCAGGGTCTTACATTTTGTCCAATCGTTCGGCAGCTACTCAAGTTTTATACCTCTGCTTTTTTAATTAAAGCATTCAAAAAATCATCAGAAACATTAAATTTATCTTTAAAAACCTTGCTTACTATGTCAGGATTTAGTCCCTGTAAAGGTTGTAGCTCTTTGATGGTCGCAGTTTCTTTGATAAGAGGGAATTTATAAAAGTTTTCGGTTCCATCCTCAGCACAGCGGTAGCTGAAAATCCAGCGAATATTGAGTTTGCTTCGCCAGTCTGCAATTGGCTCTTCCGCTTCGTTGTAAGTCGTAAACCAATCTGATATCTTCAACTGTGAAGAAGCCACAAAGGCCTCATCTAGGGCATCGAGTATGATGACTAAGTTACGAGAAGTATTATTACGAACAATTTTCAAATGATTGTCTAATAGTTTTTGAAACAGCGCAATTACATCAATATACTTACTGGGTAATCGCTGTAGGCTTTGATTTACATCAGCATTTTCATCGTTCCACCAGCTTGAATGTTTAGCATGTAAAATATAATGGTACAAAACTGCCTGTAAGCTATTTTGTAAACCCGTACCACAAAAATGGTATAGTGTTTGAATATTTATTTTCTTCAATTGTCCTATCAAATCGGCCATCAGAGCACTTTTTCCCATTCCGGCTGGAGATTTAACACATAGGATATTATGCGCTTCATTCGATTGACAAAAGTCCAGCAACAATTTCCTTTCAGTATCACGCCCAAAAAACGCAGATTGGTATCTGGCAATTCGCTCAACATGAGAAAAAATCTGTCCGGCACCGTATCGCAGCGATTGTTTGTGGTTTTCGAACAATGGATTGATATGATCGTCTGGGTTTTGGTCTATTTTATTCCCCAACTGTGTATTCAGTAAATACACCTTTTCTTTATTGTACAAACCTTGAAAAATATAGGGCTGATCTGGAGTTTCATAAGCCTGTAAATAAGGATGTAAGAGCGTTTCCTTTCCATCTTGAATCCAAAAATATTGACCATTCCTCAATTCCAGCCTACCATTTTCAAAGAGGGCTACCAACACTTCCATCTTTTTAAAAATCTCAATGCCACCAATTAATTTATCGACCTGATTTTCTCTAAGCTGTATTTTTTGGTGAACAAAATGATTTCTGAATGTTACAAAACGCGATAGCAATGATGGATCTTCATTCTCAGCAGGTCTTTTCCAATTTTCATCTATGGCACTTGCAACCCATATATTTTTCCAATTTGTATCAGAAGGCAGAGTTTCGCACAAATTATCCAGTAATTGTTTTGAGAACAACAAATCGCCCTCTTCATTCAGGCTTTCAAATTTTCTGCAAAGCTGAATAACAGCACCTAGTCTTAAAATTAGGGTACTCATTCCCAATGCCGCCATAAAATAGTTGTTTAGTCCCGATGGGTCGTCACGAAGCTGCTCCAAAAGTCGCTTCTCTGTTGCTTCTATATTTTTACTATGTACTAGTTCCCTGTATCGATTCAGGTATTTATCTATCGGATTCAATGTATTTTAATTTGTGTTAATACTTTATGTTTGTACTCTAATTTTAAATCACGTCTGCCTAAAGAGAGAAAAATGCGCGAACTCTCTTCAATACTTTTCGGAAATCCATACAACTCATCCACTTCATCTCTGATAAATTCATCTCTTCTCAATTTAAAAAAAGGCGTTAGAATACTAAAAGCTTCATGCACAAATTCAACAGGATATTCGTTTTCGTCGGCAAAACGGCGTGCATACAGCTCTTTTCCGTTTTTTAAATCCGCTACAAGTTGATTAACAATTTTTTTGAGTCGATCTATAAATACTGCCTCACCATCCTGATTTTTTCCGTCTGAAAGGCCTTTAAATCGAATATAATTTAACAGAGAATAGTTAATTAATTCATCATCGGAAGTCAAATTTTCCTCCAGCAGATTCAATTCTACATTTAAAAACCTATTCAGGTAGGGATAATACCAGGATGTAGCCAAAATAGGCAAAGAAGCGTTGTAACAGTCGTTGAATAATTTTGTAATATGTCCTTGGTTGAATAGTCCAATATGAACATTATGCAAAATCAAAACGGGCTTTCTAGTCAGTTTACCGGATTTTATAAATTTTAATGGATTTTCTATAATTTTTTTATCGATGTTCAACTCATTCAAAGCCTTTATCAATAACTTTTCCAGAAATGCCCGAGTAAAAGTTGCCCCCTGATCCTGTAAAACATAATAAATCGGATAATGTGTATTGAGGTCAATACTCTGTATCAGGTTCAAATAGGCATTGATTCCATTTTCTGAATTGGGCGAATACCAACATAACATAGTGCCATTGCCCCTTTTCAGAAATGTCTCCACATTTTTAGAAATCACTTCTTGAGAAAGAAATTCTTTTTGACTGAATTCCTTTTCTTTACGCAGAAAATTATCGCCATATTCGTAGGAGATTCGTTCGGCAAGCTTTGCAAATTTATGTCCCTTTTGTAGCGAGAGCCATTCCTCTTCTTCCAGGATATTCCAGCGACCGCTAAAAGCTGAATCCCTATAAAAATGATAATCTCCGTATGACTTGTCAAAGAGACCTGCAAATTTAAGTTCGGTCAGGATATTTTCCATTTTCTGTGCCTCCTCCCTGTTTTTATCGGGCGGCAATACAAAAAATCCATGCATGACATCGTTCCTTAGGTTCGCAAAATGATGAATCTGGGGATTAATCTGTTCTTTACCATGTTCGTCTTTTTGCCAAAAGTAGGGTCTGAGCAAAATTGCATCCTCGCCCTGAGCTTCTTTGAGCATGCTGGCCACCCAACGATAGACCGGACCAGCATTGTAGTCCTGCCCCTTCGACAAAAAAAGTGTAATGATAAAGTCATTAAATACATCTTTTTGCTCCGCCTGTCCCAAATAGACAGCTAGCCCCATAGCTGCAAGCTGCGATAGGATTTCTTCGCCCATCTCAACCAATTCATCGGCTGCATATTCGTCATTTTCGCCTATTATTGCATCAATTTTGATTTGAAGGCGTTCAGGCAGGTTTTGAATTTTTTTAAATTGCATGAGTTTGGATGGTTTAATTAGTTAGTTAGTTCATATCCAATTAATCCTTTAAGTCAATTGCCCATTGGAGGTTAAGGGTTTGATATAAATTATCTACTTCTTTTAAACTGGCATTTTCCCCAAAAAATAAATGACACAAAGTGAATTTTTGCAATATTTTAACTAAGATTTCAGGCTTCCTGAAAAAATAGGAGATCATTGAGACAAAATATGGTTGGTCTATTTCTGACAAAACTTCAATATTTAGTATCCGATCAAGATTTAAGGAGCTGAAATCTATTTTCAATTTATCTAATTGAGTGATAACAGAACTAAGATTTTGGTCCTTCTTAAGATAGAAAATTGCAATTTTTTCAGCTAATACTATTTTTGATTTATTTGAGAAATCATAACTATTTATTTTCAAGAGTGCATTTTCTTCCTCATGACAATAAAGTAATGTATCAATAAGCAATATCATGCAATCTT
>CAMBBW010000092.1 GCA_945863425.1 Lishizhenia tianjinensis | reverse complement strand
ACCATTTCAACTTTGTGAAATCAAACTTCCATATATCATCATAATGTTTCCCACTATCATAGCATCCAGCTGCCACGTAGAAAACATCCCCTACTAGCATTCCATGTGCTTGGTATCTTGGTTTTGGTAAATCACCAGTAACTTGATGAACGAACCATTCCCTTTCTTTTACATTGTAATAAGTAATTATGTTTTTCAGGGTAAACAAGCCATACCCACCAAAAATGTGCGGTTGACCTTTATATAGAAAAAATGTTCCACCATATTGGTTCTTATGATGAAAAGAGCGGTCATGTCGTTTTAGCGTATCATTTTCCAACACATAAACATGGCCGCATCCACGATCAATAAAAAATACTTTACTTCCTTTTTCATGAAGAAAAATATAGTCGTTCAGAAAATTCTTAAATGGTTCCTGAAGTTTGTATACAATTTTGTGAAACTCCCATTTCTTGGTCTGTTCATTATATTCGAGGCATCCTGTAGAATCCTCAATAATTGTAAACTTTTGGCGCTCGTGATTATAAAAAGTGTAGGGAATGGCATTCTTTGTCTCATGTACGATTTGTCCGATAGCCGAAAAACAAATAGATATACAGAACAAAACAATTAAGCGCATAAGATGAAATTGTAGCGTACGAATTTAATTACAATATATTGAACTAGTTGAAATATTAGAGGATTCCCTTATTTTCTCTTATTCATTCAACTAATTAAACAGTGAAATTATTCCTCTAGTTTCATTACTAATATTACTACTGCACAACAACTTGCTTATTCCAAATATGAGTTGGTGTTTCAATGTGGAGCATATAGGTTCCGGCTGATAATTGGGCATCTATCGGGAAGTAAATGGTATTTGTTCCTTTCAATGAATTAATTTTACTGCCCTGCATATCAAACAAAGTAAGAGTGGCATTTCCATCAATTTGAACCGTTATGTTTTTACCGGCTTCTACTGGATTTGGGAATAATTGAATGTTTTGTTTTGCGTTTTCTGTGAGTGAAGAGCTACTTCCAATATTGATGTTGTCTAGATAAATATTATTTCCAAAATAACCTCTGTTTCGAAATGCGACCTGTACATTGGTTTGTCCTGAAAAAGGAGCTAAATCTACAGAATCCGTTCGCCATTGGTCAGCCGCTGGTGTAAAGAATTCTTGAAAATCGGGTGAAGTAGCTAATGTTGTCCCTCCTTTGAGATAAAGTAATTGATACGTAGTTCCACAATCGGTTGATACCAAAACTTCCAATGTATCACTATAACCAGCTCCCCAACGGGCATAGGCCACATCAAATTTTAAAAACGGACTGGATTGAATCGCAGAGGCGTCAAAATGCATAATTAAATCATCAATTCCTCCTTGAGAATCGTTGTTATACTTATCGAAAATGGCAGAATGGGTTGAATTTCCATATGCTCCAGCAGTAGAAGACAAAGACCATTGTGCATTGTTTGCCGGATTATTAATTTCAAATCCTGTTGGCACAAAACCATTTTCAAACCCCTCAGCAACAGTTGTGGGTAAGGTAAAAAAGTTTATAGAAACCATCAATGTGTCAGAATCCGTATTTCCATTTCCATCCGTAATTGTCAAAATAGCTTGGTGATTTCCAGGTAGACTAAAATAAACCGCAGGATTACGTTGATTGGAAACACTTGGATTTCCAGTTGGAAAAGACCAACTCCATGTTGCATTGGTGTGATTCAAAAAGGAATGATCCTCAAAATAAAAGGAATCAATGGCACAAACCACAACCTGATCTAATTTATCCACCATCGCTCGAGCAATTGGTAAGCTTGGCGTTTCAGACAAGGCACTTTCCCAAATTCCTTTTCCATAGGTTGCCAACCTTACTTTATTGTCACGATAAAATGGATGTAAAATATTCCCACTCGTAAACAATGGCAAACCTGCATTTTCAAGCTGAAATTGATTGGAATTGTTTCGGTAGTAAACCGCTTTATTGGTTGCGATATAAACTCCACCATCTGTTCCGGCAACATGGATTATCGACTGCACCGATTCATTATTAAAAATGGAAGATGTCCAATTTTCCCAGTTTTGACCAGAATTAGTTGTTTTATACACTTTAAATCCATTTGATCCATCAGGATAAGCAATCCATAATTGATTTTCATCAAGTGGATTTATGGCTAATAACATTCTGCGACTATTTCCATTGGGTTTATTTACCGAGGTCCAACTAGCTCCGCCATCACTTGTTTTCCACAAGGTTCCGTTAGAACCAGAAGCAGGTTGTTGATTTAAATAAATGACATTCGGATTGGAACTTGATACTTCGATGTATTTAACTTGATCAGCTACATTGTTACCAAAAGCATATAATAGATTGAAAGAAGCTCCTCCATCAGTTGTTTTCCATATGGCATTATCCTTTCCGATATAAGCAATTGAATAACAGTTCGGATGAAATTCCATTTCACTCGATTCAGCGGCGTAATAACTCTCATTCGGTGCCATACCAAAAGCTGCACCGGCAATAGGATCTGTTAAATTAAACGGTATGATTTTACCCGAAATATCCGAAAAATAGGTTTTTCGATTTTGTCCAGGATTCACATATCCCGTTGGGGCTTCCCCACCACCCAATTCTAAAAAATTTCCAGTGCCGTAATTTTCATGATACGCTAAATTTCCGTTGTGATACAAACCACCGACCAAAACATCTTCGTTCCAGCCACTACCAAATCCCCAATAATCGGAACCATGAACACCAGACATGCGAAATTCAAAGTTGGAATTGAAAAAATCGGTAGATCGATATATTCCACCATCTGTTGAAATCCACGTTGTGGAACCAATTGTTCTAAAATCTTGCATATCTACATGCATGCTTAATGGTCCACCCACATAGCCAGCAACAGATGTAAAAGTAGCACCACCATCTGTGGAACGATATAAGTTTAATCCACCAATTAGAATTTCATCTGCATTTGTTGTGGATGCTGCCAACGCACAATTATAAAATCCTTGATGATAGGTCCACGTTGCCCAACCAATAGCTAAATTCACATGATCTGTTGTGTATGGTCCACCAGCCGGACCATTAGGTAAAGTCCACGTCATTCCGCCATCATCACTTCGATACACTCCGATATAACCAAAATCATTTGCCTTTGATTCACCAATTAAATAAGCATAGATTCGATTGGGATCAGCCGGAGTTACGGCAATACGTGCACCACCATCATTGCGAGCAGCATCTGTTGATGTATGCCAACCGGTTGATTGAATCGTCCAATTTAATCCAAAATCTGTAGATGAATAGAACTCACTCATGTTTGTTGCCGAATTATTTCGAACCATGTACATCATAGCAGCATTGGCCGTGTTTGCTTTAATGTCATATGTTTTATTTGCAAATAACTGGGTCCAGGTTGCGCCACCATCTGTTGAACGGTACAATCCTTTGTCCGTGCATGCAAACACCAATTGATCGTTGGTCGGGTGAATTAATATTTCATTTACCCCAAGGTTTGAATTGGAAAGTACATTTTGCCAAGAAATTCCGCCATTTATCGATCGAAAAACGCCATTATTTCCGCCAGCGAATACTATATTTTGATTCGAAAAATGAACTTCTATCGCGGTTACACCACTTCCAAAATCCTCATTAGCTGAAACAAGTTGCCAATTTAATCCTTCATCATTGCTTTTATATACTTCGCCCGGTTCTGTTCCACAATAAACGATTGAAGGGTTCCCTACACATTGATCAACGCTATACACATTGGTTTGTCCCGACCCTTGTGTTCCTCCTTCCTGAAAATTAGTTATTGGTCCAACAATTGACCAATTGGATGATTTTTCGCCTTTGTTTTTCTTACGGTAGTCCTTTTCAATTTGCTCATTTTGGAAAGGGGATGGAATCTGAATATATCCGGAAGCGTCTAAATTCAATAGATTTTTCCTTCTCCACCTTTTGTAATACTGCGTGTGGTAATTTTTCTGAAACTCGTGAATTCGATAATAATTCTTGTAGAGCTGATCGACTTCAAAAACAGAAGGATTGTCACCATACATTTTCTGAGCCCATTCAGGTAAAATGCTAATTTCAGCAACTGATGGTTTTTGTAAATTTTGACTGTAAACTACTGAGGTTGAAACAAAAAGTAGCAAGGAAATCAAACGAACTATTTTCATACAAAATAAATTTTGTATCAAATATAGAATTTTCGCAATGATTATTTAATTAACCCTAAAAATAGTTGCTGTTTTAGGAGTTAATTTCATGATCGGATTTTCAACATTTACCATTTCATTTGTAAAGACATTATTGAAGATTTTTTTACCCTTCAATACTTCTTGAAATCGGGTCAAATTAATGGACTCTTCCTTGGTGGAATTGTTTAGTATAACCATAATGGTTTCCTGTTCGTCGTATCTAAAATACACATAGACATTGTTTTCCGGCACAAATTGTTTGAATTTACCCGTATGAATCACCGGCTGATTTTTACGCCAATTCAGCAGTGTTTTCGTAAATTGAAAATAAGCTTCTTCGGTTTCCGTTCTTCCGGGAATACCTAAGTTTTTATTTGCATCTTGGTTCGAGTAAAAAGCCGAATGTTTGTCTTCTGTTTTCCATCCACCCGGAAAATCTTGTCGAATGTCTGCATCTCCTTTATCCTTACTGCCTTTCATTCCAATTTCACTTCCGTAATAGATTTGTGGAATTCCGCGTGTTGTTGCTATTAAGGTAAGTGCCATTTTATAATCGGCAAATGAAGGGCAATACTCATTGAAACGTTTGGTATCGTGATTTTCCATAAACACCAGTAACTTGTTCGGATCTGCATATAAAAAGTCATTCACAAAATTCTCATAAACTCGAACCATTCCTTGGTCCCACCCCTGATTTTCTTCCTTGAATGCTTGGCTAATTGCATCATGAAGGGTAAAATCCATCACGCTTGGCAAGTTACTGTTGTAGGAATCGATCGCGCCAATCGGACTACTTTTTTGCCAATAGGATATCTGGGCCTGATTGTGCAACCAAACCTCCCCCACCATGTTCAAGTTGGGATATTCTTTCATTATGGCTTTTGTCCATTTTGCAATTGCATCCTTGTCGTTGTATGAATAAGTGTCTACACGAAGGCCGTCCAATTCAGCAAATTCAACCCACCAAATGGTATTTTGTATGAGGTAATTCAACAAAAGTGGGTTCGATTGATTCATATCCGGCATGGAAGTATCAAACCATCCATCTTCAGAAGCTGATTTATCTTTTTGGCTCGCATATGGATCCATTTGCGTACTTGTCCGATAAGAAGATCGAGTGAATGAAGGAAATTCATGTTTCCATGTTTTTGTAGGTAAATCCTTTATCATCCAATGTTTGCTGGACCAATGATTCGGAACTTCATCCTTAATTACTTTCAAACCTTGACGATGCGCTTCTTGCACTAAAAATTGGAAATAGTAATTGTTTCCGTATCGTGGATCAACTTTATACAAATCGGATTGTGCGTAGCCGTGATAGGAGTATGTTTCTTCATTATCCTCCAACAAGGGTGTGGTCCAGATGGTAGTAGCTCCCAGCTCTTTAATGTAGTTCAAATGATCGATAATTCCTGAAATATCTCCTCCATGTCTCCCATTTGGATTGGTGCGATCGGCTTTTTCAACCGTTTCGGGATGTGTGTCGCCACCTGGATACGTATTAGCAAAGCGATCGGGCATGAGTAAATAAATCACATCAGCAGAAGAAAAACCCTTACGTTGTGCCGATGAATATTCGCGTTCCTTCAACTCAAAATCAAAATGCGTCAGTTCCTTTCCTTTGTCCAATAAGCGAATGGGATACTTTCCAGAATTTCTTCCCTCTGTTTCAACTGTGACAAAAATATAATTTGGGTTTTCAGTTTTCACAATGCCTAAAATAGGTAGCCCTTGTACTTCCACTTGGTACTTTGAAATAGCATCACCGTGAAGTAAAATCTCAAGTTGGTGGTGCTTCATCCCTACCCACCAGTTCATGGGCTCAACATGCGTAAGCTTTACTTTTTGCGCCATTACAGCGGCTACATTTAACCCGAAAAATACGGTAACTATTAAAATCTTATTCATACAATACCACTTGTTTCTTCGTTCTACCTTGTTTGTCAACTAAAATAATTAGTTGATTTTTAATCGTTACATCAATCTCTCTTCCCAATAAATCAACTGCCCGAACAGGTACAAAATCTTCCGCGGCTAACTCCGAAACCCCACTATTTTGACAAGGATTTTCTAGCTGTTGAACAGGTAAAGCTTGAGTATTGGCTGATAAAATTCGGTTATGAATATATTCTTGTAAGGAAAAAGTAACATGTTGACCAAAGGCAATAGTGAGTGCATTTTGAAAATCATAATCCGTAAATCCATAATCTAATTCCTTGTAGGTATCTTCAAATCCAGCAGCTAAAATAATGGTTTGCGTTTGTTGAAGATCAGCCATGATATCTGCTTCTAGATATACTTCCGCTAAGGCCTTCTGCATATAATAATTGAAACGATCTTTAAAATAAGGCACCGCAAAAATGCGCTGATTTAATGGTCTTCCAGAACTCGCCCAGGTATTAATATTTCTATTTGTCCAGTCTACACCAAACCAATCAATACCAAAGGTATTATCCATGTCGTATTCTAGAAACATAAATTTACCATCGGATGGACGTTGATAGAGGTAGTAATTGTTTTTGTTTACGGCATATCCATCCCAATGCGCAATCAGTATTTCATGTACGAATGTTTTTAGGTAATTATCTACGTCAAAAACGGATTGAATCGCACAAGGAAAGTCAGTATCAGAGGAAGTATTTAATACATTGATAAATTGAATTAAACCACTGTAATCATTGGCTACCTTGTTAGTTTGTAATTCATAGGTCCATTGATAATTGGATTGATTGGGACCCCAATTCATTAAATCAGCACCATACAAACACTTATATAAATTTCCTTGGTCATTATTGATAAAACGCTTTTGCAAAAATTCATCGTCGAAATGTTCCACATTCAAGTATAATCCTTTGTATTCATTATTGATATACAAGCGAACAAAACTCGTTCTAGCAGCGGTAAGTGAATCTTTGGCAAGCAGTTGATTGGAAAGTCGTGATCGCAATTGTGAAGGGTCGTTGTGGTTACCATTCAGGTTCATTTTTTCAAGGCCTTTAAATTTTTGCCCGGCCACAAAATCATTAAATCCAATTTTAAACGATTTTTTTCCTGCATCGCGTGACGTATTTCCGCGTAATCGAAAACCAATATTGAAAACAGAATCTTGGTAAATAGAACTGATGTATTTAAAATCGGCGGGGAAATTATAATCGGAATATAAACTATCTCCTAAAATCAGATCCAAATAAGTAGGTTGGATGGTAACGTATACGGAAGCAACTTCATTTTGCAAAAAAGCTTCGTTATTCAACGGATGAACCGTTTGTCCAAAAGCTGAAAGTGAGATAACTAAATTAAAGACACTAAAAAGCTTCTTTATCATTGAATAACAATTTCTTTATTTCCGAATGAGTTGCCCACTTTTAATAACAAATGATAGGTTCCTTTAGGTAATTCGCTGAAAGAAGTTTCAATCGAATTCATTCCCGAATTAACCAAGTTTTTTTCTGAACGAACGACTTCACCCTTCATATTGAGTAGAATAATTTCACTTGTTGTAATTGTTTCAGAAGAAAATTGAATCGTTACTTTATCAGTAGTCGGGTTAGGGAAAATATTCAATTCAAAAGCATCCAAATTTAATTCATTCAACGAAGCTGGAGCATCGGTAATTACTGGTTTTGACAAACGAACATCCGTATAAATGCGGTATTCACCCGGTTCCATTGGAATAATCCCATTCACATCTTGAACATCTACACTATCACCGGTAAAATACTCATACCACATTCCTGTATGCTGAAAAGCAGGTGTAGCATTTTGGTTTACTACATCAAAATTGGTTAACACTACCCCATTCATGCTAGAATGGTTCATTTTCATTCGTTTAACAGCTCCAAAAAGCATGTAATTGAAATCCAATGATCGAAATGTTTCATAATTGTTTCTCAATGCCAATGTAGCTGAATAAACATCATACAACTGACGTCTTCTTGCCTGAGTAAAGTAATTCCAAAGAATTGGTTTATTGCACACTTCACAAGGTACATCTATTGAAATATCATAGCCCAACTCACCAAATTGCCAGATCATTCTTGGTCCCGGCTGAGTTAAGAATATTACCGCTGCAGCTTGCATTCTACCAAGTGCCGTATATGAATCTCGGGTATTGTGATTTGGATTAGTATTATTTCCAAAATTTAGGTTTTTGTACATCAATCTTTCTTCATCATGACTTTCCATGAAAGAAACTAAGTGAGGAACAGTCCATGTACGTGCGGTATAAATCCCTTGACTTAAATTGGAAGAGGACACAAATCCCATTGTTCCTTGGTTGTATGCGTAATTTAAATTCCCCCAAAGCATCATTCCATAATCAGCTAATTGTTTTTCTTCTGCATTATCACACCAATGCTCCAGAATGATATGCGTGGTAGGTTTGAAATTCCAAATGGTATCTGCCATTCGTTTTAACAAATCAATTCTAGCTTGACTAAAAGATGCTGCACTATTTATGAATCCTTTAGTGTAGTCAAAACGGAATCCATCAATGTTATATTCTTCTAGCCAATAACGATTTACTTGATCCACATAATTTTGTGTAGCTACACGAGTATGATCGAAGTCATATCCCCAACAATAAGGAGCATGTGGACAAACTGCATTGAACCAAGGGTTATTAGCAGCAGGACGACTATTCGCAGCATCCCAATACATGTTCACCATAGGATTTTGACCAAAAGCATGGTTTAACACCATATCAACCAAAACAGCTATTCCTCTGTTGTGACAAGAATCTATAAATTCTTTGAATTTTTCAGGAGTTCCGTAATATTTATCTAATGCCATGTGAAAGGAAGGATTATATCCCCAACTTTCATTGTTTTCAAACTCACCAGGAGGCATTAATTCAATAGCATTAATTCCAAGTTTATCTAAATAATCCAAGGTATCAATTAATGTTTGATAATTTCGTTTTTGAATAAAATCACGCACAAGTAATTCATAAATAACCAGATCTTTCTTTTCTGGAGCGGTAAAGGATGTATTGTTCCATTGATATGCGGGAGCACCTGGTTGCATTACCGTTACGAATCCAGTTGTAAGCCCCGTTGGGTAAGGATGCGGATTGGGATTAGTTAGCGTTCCAATAGCTACATCATTATTTTTATCCAAAACTAAAGGACTCAAGGGATCAGCAATTTTTAATGCCCCATCTATAAAATATTGGTATCCATAACGTTGACCTGGTGTAAGATCACCAATTTCAATCCACCACGTTTTTAGATCGTTGGAAAGATTCATGTGGTAATTCACATTTGTTTGCCAACCATTGAAATCTCCTAACACATAAACATGCTGTTTTTCAGGAGCATATAATTGAAGTATTACCGTTGAATCAGTCAAATAGTTAATTCCATTTTTCAATCCGTTTGGTGGATCAATTGGTGTTACAATTGGATTGACTGTATAATAAAGTGAATCAATGATTTCATTGGTTCCATCATTGGCTATAAATTCCAATAAATTGGTACCTGGGTTAGTAGCAGTAAGTGAATAGGTAAGAACGGTAGCAT
>CAMBBW010000091.1 GCA_945863425.1 Lishizhenia tianjinensis | reverse complement strand
TGTGACATTTTGACAGTCTTTTTAATTTGTGTATTTTTGTTGGCTACAAAAAAAATATGGAACACAATCACAATAAAGTTATAGACGAAGGAAGACAAGGAGAAGCGTTAGAACTAGATAACGCCAACATATCGGGTAAAAAACTTTATGTGGAAAGTTACGGCTGTCAAATGAATTTTTCGGACAGTGAGGTAGT
Source organism: Lishizhenia tianjinensis (assembly GCA_945863425.1). Classification (GTDB taxonomy): domain Bacteria; phylum Bacteroidota; class Bacteroidia; order Flavobacteriales_D; family Crocinitomicaceae; genus UBA952. The sequence continues at coordinate 9,537 of CAMBBW010000091.1, read as the reverse complement.
TGCTTCAATCATGACAAACAATGGGTATTCAACTACGCGAAATATAGATGAAGCAGATGTGGTATTGATAAATACCTGTTCTATTCGAGAGAATGCAGAGCAGCGTGTACGCAATCGATTAACAGAATTCAAGCATCGCAAGGATCAAAAACCAGATTTGGTAGTTGGTATTTTGGGCTGTATGGCTGAACGATTGAAAAAATCATTGTTAGAAGAGGAAAAATTAGTGGATTTGGTTGCGGGTCCAGATGCTTATCGTGATTTGCCAAATCTAGTAGACGAAGTTGGGACAGGTCAAAAAGCAGTCAATGTACTTCTTTCTCGCGATGAAACATATGCCGATATTTCTCCAGTAAGATTGGATCATGGTGGAATCTCTGCTTTCGTAACAATCATGCGAGGGTGCGACAATATGTGTTCTTTTTGCGTTGTTCCTTTTACGCGAGGAAGAGAGCGTTCTCGTGACCCACATACAATTGTGGAAGAATGCAAAGATTTACTTTCAAAAGGATATAGAGAGGTAACACTTCTTGGTCAAAATGTGGATAGTTATCGCTGGAATTTAACTTCAAAAGGTGTGGTTAAAGATGAAAACCAACCAACCACTAATTTTGCTCAATTGATGGAAATGGTGGCGCTAGTTTCACCCGATCTGCGCATTCGTTTTAGTACATCTCACCCAAAAGATATGACGGATGATGTGTTGGAAATCATGGCGAAATATGAAAATATTTGTCCCTACATACATTTACCCGTGCAGTCGGGACATTCAACTGTTTTGGAACGAATGAATCGAGGATATTCGCGCGAGTGGTACTTGGAGAGAATAGATGCTATTCGCCGTTTCATGCCTGATTGCGCAATTTCAACCGATATTATTACTGGATTTTGTGGAGAAACGGATGACGAACACGATGCAACCGTTTCATTGATGCAGCAGGTGAAATTCGATTTCGCGTATATGTTTAAGTACTCTGAGCGACCGAAAACATTGGCTGAACGCAGGTTTGCTGACGATGTTCCGGAGGAGGTTAAAGCAAAACGATTAACTGAGATTATCGAGTTACAATTAAAAAACTCTAAATTATCCAACGAAAAACAAGTAGGTGAAACAGTAAAAGTTTTAGTTGAAGGTGCTTCCAAACGATCAGAAGATCAGTTGTGCGGTAGAAATGGTCAGAATGCAATGGTGATTTTTCCACGGGAAAATTATGAAAAAGGGCAATATGTCCTTGTGAAAATCACAAGTTGTACCTCAGCCACCTTATTGGGTGAAGCTATATCAATCTGCTGAAAACGAATACTATGAATGTCATTCAAATCAAACAACGATTTGGTATTATTGGTAATACTCCACTGCTAAATCGTGCATTAGAGGTAGCGATGCAAGTTGCACCCACCGATATTTCTGTATTAGTTACGGGCGAAAGTGGCACAGGAAAGGAGATCATTCCGCAAGTAATTCATCAAATTAGTTCCCGTAAACACGGAGAGTATATTGCTGTGAATTGTGGGGCTATTCCTGAAGGAACGATTGATTCTGAATTGTTTGGTCACGAAAAGGGTTCGTTTACCGGTGCGTCTGGAAGCAGACAAGGGTATTTTGAAGTGGCTAATGGAGGAACTATTTTTTTGGATGAGGTGGCTGAATTGCCCATGCAAACACAAGTTCGATTGTTGCGTGTCCTTGAAACAGGTGAGTTTATTCGCGTGGGATCATCTAAGGTGATTAAAACGAATGTACGCGTTGTTGCAGCCACCAATGAAAACATGAATCAAGCAATTGCTACAGGAAAATTTAGAGAAGATCTATATTATCGTTTAAATACCGTTCCAATTTCTCTTCCACCTTTACGTCAACGTAAAGAGGATATTCATTTGTTATTCAGGAAGTTTGCGAATGATTTTGCTGATAAATATAGAATGCCAGCTATTCGTTTAAAGGAAGATGCCGTGACCTTGGTTCAACAATATTCTTGGCCCGGAAACATTCGCCAACTCCGTAATTTAGTCGAACAAATTTCAGTGATAGAAACCGAAAGGGAATTGGATGCTTCAGTTTTAATCAATTATTTACCTGCGCCTTCCGAAAAAATGCCTGCAATGCTTGGTGGCAAAGAACAAGAGAGTTTTTCAGAAAGAGAAATTATGTATAAATTTTTGTTCGATATGAAGAAAGATTTAACGGATCTTAAAAAATTAGTTTTAGAAATAGTTGGTCAAGGAGGTTCATTTACTTTAAATGGAGATCAAACAGCAGTTGTTAATCGGATGTATGATGAGGTTAATCATGGTTCCATTCAATCGACACGATATCTTCCAAGTTCTACTGAGTCCAGTTTTGCTGATGTTCAAATAAACAGGCCATCCGAAACATTTGAGGTACATGAAGAAATAGAGGAGTCTCTTTCTTTGGAAGATTGCGAAAAGGAGTTGATTCAAAAAGCCCTTGAAAAACATCGTGGTAAAAGGAAATATGCAGCCTTAGAACTTGGTATTTCAGAACGCACTTTGTACCGTAAAATAAAAGAATTTAACATGGTAGAATGAAAAAAATAAGTTTATTCATCATTTTATTAGTTCTATTAACGTCTTGTTGGCCGTATAGTGTCTCGTTGCGTGATACAGGTTCAATGCCTGCTGAATGGAAATCTTTTACGGTAAAAACATTGGAAAATACTGCCGCAAATGCGCCATTGAGTTATGCTCCCAATCTATCGGAAGACTTAAAAGATGGAATTCAAAATAACACTCGATTAGTCTTGAATACTCAGTCTGGTAAAGGAGAAGTCAATATTGAAGGAAGTATTACGAATTATTCGGTTATTCCCGTTGCGCTCCAACAAGGAGATAATGCGGCAAAAAATAGGCTTTCCATTACATCTCAATTTACTATCTTTATCACTGCTCCAAAAGAACAAACGATGAAATTAACGGCAACGAGATTTGTGGATTATGATTCAAATATAGACCTCGCCAGTGTTGAAAGTGGTTTATTGGATCAAATTAACGAGCAAATTGTTCAAGATGTTATCAATAAATTATTAGCAAACTGGTAATGTTGAATTGGGAACAAATAGCGCAACGAATTCATAACCCAGCACTTTGCTCCGCGGATGATTTAAGCGAGCTCAAGGATTTGTGCGATAAATACCCGTATTCCCAAGTTTTTCCAATGGTTTACTTGAAAGTTCTTTCAGACGGAAAACACATACACTTCGAGGAAGAATTAGAGAATTTCGCCTACCGTATCACCGATCGAGTTCAGTTATATGATTTATTGCATAATCATGCCGAAACGGTGGTTCAAATAGATGAAGTCTCTGCATCAGATGAGGTCATTACTTCAATAGAGAAAGAAGTAGAGATTGAAGATTTTGAGAGAGAAGAACAAAAATTAGATGATTATTTAAACGACCAATCAGCCCGTGAACCAGATGAAATCGAAAGTGATATTATTTTGGATGTTCCAGTATTAAGTTCATTAGTAGAAGAAATTGAAGATCAAGAAATCATTACGAAAGTGGATGATTTGTTGGAAGAAACTGAAATTGATGTTGAACTTGATGCGTTAGAAAAACAAATTCAAGCTTCTAGTTTAAGTGCAAATTACCGCCTTGAGCAACCAGAAAATCAGGATCAGTCAATAAATGAAATAGAGTTTGACTTATCAATCGTAGATACAATTATTGACGATAATGAAGAGAACGTTAGCGAAATTTATCCCACTAATTCACCACTTCATTCTGAAATCAGCATCAAAAAAATTCGAACATTTACCGATTGGTTGAATGTAAATGAGGAGGATAACGAGATAGAGGATGAACGCGTAGTAAATAGAGAAATAACCTATATTGAATTTGATAAGCCGAAACGTGCATTTTTCTCACCTGTTAAAATTGCCAAAGAGAGTTTAAGTGAAGAATCTTTGCCAGTAAGTGAAACATTAGCTAAAATTTTTGAAATTCAAGGGAATATTCCAAAAGCAATTTATGTTTATGAGCAATTAGGCTTGATTATTCCAGAAAAAAAGAGTTACTTTGCATCCCTAATACGAAAATTAAAGAAAAAACTAAATTAAAACAAATGGATATACTTTTTTCAATATTAATCATAGCAGCTAGTTTACTATTAATTTTAGTAGTTTATATTCAAAATCCAAAAGGTGGTGGCTTGAGTTCTGATTTTGGAGCAGCTCAACAAATAGGTGGTGTTCAAAAAACAAATGACTTTATAGATAAAACTACTTGGTCTTTAGCAGCAATCATCATGGTTTCTTCCATCTTTTTAACATTGCGCACAAAATCTCCTGATCAAAAGAAGATTCAAGAACAGCAACGTAAGGAAGCTGAAAAACAACAAAAAGGTGGGAAACCAGCCGCAAAACCAGCAGCTAAGCCAACTAAGTAATCTTCTGAAATTGTACATTTTAAACTGTCAGTATGTCACGCGTACTGACAGTTTTTTTTTGCTTTAAGGCAATATTGTCGCGAAAAGTTGAATGGCATAAAATTCGACAAATCCAAAACAACTATTAAAAATTAATATTTATTTATGTCAGTAAAATTCAAACCTTTGGCAGACCGAGTTCTGATTGAAGCGGCGCCAGCAGAACAAAAAACAGCAAGTGGTATATTTATCCCTGACACTGCAAAGGAAAAACCTTTAAACGGAACTATTGTAGCAATTGGTGCAGGTAAAATAGATGAGCCAATGACCGTTAAAGTAGGTGATTCTGTCTTGTATGGTCAATATTCTGGTACAGAAATCAAGATTGATGGTAAATCATATTTGATTATGAAAGAGGCCGATATTTATGGAGTATTTAATTAATTAACACAACAAAATTTAGAAAAATGGCAAAAGATATTTATTTCGATGTTGAGGCAAGAGAAAAATTAAAAAGAGGAGTTGATTCATTAGCAAATGCGGTGAAAGTAACCCTTGGACCTAAAGGAAGAAATGTTGTAATTAGTAAAAAATTTGGTGCTCCACAAGTAACAAAAGATGGAGTAACTGTTGCTAAGGAAATTGAATTAAGTGATCCAGTTGAAAATATGGGAGCACAAATGGTGAAGGAAGTTGCTTCTAAAACAGCAGATATTGCTGGAGATGGAACAACAACAGCAACTGTTTTGGCTCAAGCAATTATCGGTGCTGGATTGAAAAATGTAGCTGCAGGCGCAAACCCAATGGATCTAAAAAGAGGAATTGACAAAGCGGTAGCAGAAGTTGTTCGAAATTTAAAGGCCATTTCTAAAGAAGTTGGTTCTGACAATCAAAAAATTCAACAAATCGCTTCGATTTCAGCGAACAATGATGAAACTATTGGTAGACTAATCGCTGAAGCCATGAAAGTGGTTGGTAAAGACGGTGTTATCACTGTTGAAGAAGCAAAAGGTACTGAAACTGAAGTGAAAACAGTGGAAGGAATGCAGTTTGATAGAGGATATTTATCTCCGTATTTCGTTACAAACACAGAGAAAATGATCACGGAAATGGAAAATCCATTGATTCTAATCTGTGAGAAAAAAATCTCTAGTATGAAAGAGTTACTTCCTATTTTAGAACCTGTAGTTCAAAATGGTAAGTCATTATTAATCATTGCCGAAGATGTTGACGGTGAAGCACTTGGGACATTGGTTGTTAATCGATTAAGAGGTTCGTTGAAAATAGCGGCAGTAAAGGCTCCAGGATTTGGTGACCGTAGAAAGGCCATGTTGGAAGATCTCGCCATATTAACTGGTGGTCAAGTAATTTCAGAAGAACGCGGAATGACATTGGAAAATACCACTATGGACATGCTTGGTACTGCTGAGAAAATTGAAATAGATAAAGATAATACTACTATTATCAATGGTAAAGGTAAAAAAGAAGATATTAAAGCACGCGTTGGTCAAATCAAAGCACAGATAGATTCTACAACATCTGATTATGATAAAGAAAAACTGCAAGAACGTTTAGCTAAATTAGCTGGTGGTGTTGCTGTTCTTTATGTGGGGGCTCCAACTGAAGTTGAGATGAAAGAGAAAAAAGACCGTGTAGATGACGCATTAGCTGCAACTCGCGCTGCGGTTGAAGAAGGTGTTGTTGCTGGCGGTGGAGTTGCTTTAATTCGTGCTATTGAATCTTTGGATAAATTAAAAGGTGAGAACGAAGACGAAATGACGGGTATTGCAATTGTTAAACGTGCGGCAGAAGAGCCATTACGTCAAATAATAGCAAATGCAGGAGGTGAAGGTGCTGTAATCGTTCAAAAAGTACGCGAAGGAAAAGGTGATTTTGGATATAATGCACGCACAGATAAATACGAAGATTTATTTAAAGCAGGAGTTATTGATCCGACTAAAGTTACTCGGATTGCTATAGAAAATGCTGCGTCAATTGCTTCCATGTTATTAACCACCGAATGCGTTATTTCTGATCAACCAGAAGAATCAAACGCTGCATCTGCAATGGCAGGAATGGGTGGTGGAATGCCTGGAATGATGTAAATTTGGATTTACAAGAGTCTACTTCGGTTGACTCTTTTCCGTTTTTCTCTTCCCGATTTATTTCGGATAGAAAAAAACGTCACTATATAAAAAATCCCGCTTCATTATGAAGCGGGATTTTTCTTTTTTATACCTGAATTTAATTCAGAACTATCTGCTTGTCTTTCGGATGTTTTACTTTATATCCAAAATCTAGAGTTTTAGAATCTTTGGATTTCAAATCAAAGCGCCATTCCACAATCCCAGTGCGGTCTTCCAATGAACCACCCGTTAAAGAAAGAGGTTCAATAGTAATTTCTCCATTTTGAGTGATTGGAATTTGATCTAAAACAACGATTTCTATTGGTGTTGCCTTGAGGTTCTTAATCTCAATCGTGTATTTCATTGTTTTTTCTATTTTGTCGTTCAAGATTTTATCCTTTGAATCTTTTTTCAAAAGCGTTCTTTTTGTTACAATATTTGGATCTTTACCAAGACTCAAAGAAAGCGTGTCATCAATAGTTGTGGGATCGATGTATGTTTCTCCAACATAAGAACCATCGGTGAAAATATTTGCTTTAGCAGGTACTAATCCCAATTCATCCAATTTTGATAATTCTGCCACCAAATAAACCGCTTGATCCAATTTAGGAACCGTAAAATACTTGAATTTCACATCTAAATCCGCATTCTTTATCAATACCATGTGTTGTTCGTTATTCGATGGAATTGTATACGGTAAGTCAATCTTAAACTCGGCTGATGTTAAGTTTCTTACAACTGTTGTAAAATCTGCTGAAGTTCTATTGTCTTTTTCTAAAAGGTCTTCATCATTTCTAGAAATAGAATTAGAAAAAACCATTTGCTCACTTAATTCTTTCTTCATCATCGCTGGAGCATTGGCTCCATTGTTTACATTTTGGTTTCGGTAAGCATAATAATCAATGTACCAAGGATGTATGGTTGGTTTGGTTTTATTTTGATATGGATTGTTGGTTGATATTGTCAGTTTCACATCTTTCCATTCCAATCCAGTATTTTGAAAAACTTGTGCTTTGTAATTCAAATTCATTTTATTTGTTCCAATATCAGTTCTCAAATCATACAACGGAACCCAACCCGCATTGGAAACCAAATAGGATAAATTGATTTTTCCAACTACATTTTCTTTAGTAGTTAAAGTCACAATAATTCGATGAATTGGAGCATATTTGGTTGGGTCTTCTCCATTATTACGATCAAAATTGCGCAATTTAACGAGGCGTTCATCCATTAGCGTTTTTTTAGTTTGTTTCTCATACAATCGTTTGTTGAGTGCCAATAATTTTTTATTGATTTCATTCATTTTAAGCGAATAAAAATCAACGGTTTGTTTCAATAAATTAATGGAATCATTGACTTTTCCTTGCCCACGAACGGCACCGTTAATAGATATGATGTTCTTGGTTGCATTTAAAACAGCAATTTCATCTTGAATCTCTTGGATGTCATAACCCATTAATCGCAATGAGTCTTCTAATGCCATGATTTCTCGTTTTGTTTTTGCTGTTACGGCATCTGGAAGCACAGTTTCTGGTTGTGGATAAAAAATGGTATGCTTACTGTCTAGAATAATCACATTTCCAGTTGCTTTGACTTGAATACTTTTAGCATCAATATATGGGCTAATACCTTCAATGATCACCTCTGTATTTCCTGGTGAAATTGTGTAATTGGCTTTGTGGTAGAGTTGAGCACCCTGAGCAAACACCGTAACGTCACTAATAGTGGATTTAATAATTGTTTTATCAGTTGCATACGCATTATAGGTTAGCACTGCTGATAATAATAGAAGAATCTTTTTCATAAAAATTTATTTAGTTTGATACAAATCCTTGAAGGATAACAAGGATACATACATTCAGAAATTCTAAACGTTCAAAAATTAGAAAGGAAAAAGTGAATTATTTCTTAGTTGTCAGATAATCAATTACTTCTGCAGCTCCAAAAAGTCCAAAAAGTGCGGGCATATAACTAATTGTTCCATAAAATGATTTCTTGAAATTCAGACCATTGGTCATTTTTAATGAATTTTTATCCTGAATTTCAGAAGAATAAACCGCAGTAATACCCCTAAATGACATTTCCTTACTTCTCATTCTTTTCTTTATGTGCGCCCCAAGCTTACAATTTGAGACATTTTCGAGATTAGTAACTTGAACTTTGGATGGATCTTTTTTACCACCAGCTCCTAAATGAGTAATTATTTTGACTTTAAGTCTTTTACATGCAGTAATCCATTCCAATTTTGGTGAAACAGAATCAATACAATCCATGACATAATCCGGTTTATATTCTTCAAGAATCTTCCAAACGCGCTCAGGTAATACAAATTCATCAAGTACATGGAGTTTAATTTCCGGGTTGATGTCAATTAATCGATCTGCTAAAACTGAGGATTTACTTTTTCCTATTGTAGAATCTAATGCCGTTAATTGTCGATTTTTGTTGGTTGGATCAAATACATCTCCATCAATTATCGTCATTGTTCCAACACCTGATCGGGCAATAAACTCTGCTGCAAAGGAACCAATTCCACCTAATCCAACAACCAATACATGTGCTTTTTGAAGTTTTTCAATGTTTTCTGCTCCAAGTAATAATTCAGAACGCTCTAACCAATGTGCCATTTTGTAAAAATAGTTTTAAAATTAGTTATTTGTTCTTTTTGTAGGGTTTCCAAACTGTAATTTCTACTAATCGCTACGGTTTTATAGATTGCTTCAATAGAAAGAATAGAAGAATCGGTTTCTAGTAAAAATTGATTTGAATTTAACTTGCTTACCTCCTGTTGAAGCGGTAGATTGTGCACGATAGCTTGCCCAACACTTGGGATGATTTCAATATCAAGAGCTTGTTGTAATAGATGGATTTTATTGAATCCATGCCAGATCCATTTTTGAGAAGGTTTGATTTCCTTTTTCAATTGGAATAATTCGTTGCTGGCTTTAACGCAATGAATGATAATTGGCAATTTAAATTCTTCTGATAATTCGATTTGTTGAATGAATGCTTTTCGTTGAAG
>CAMBBW010000090.1 GCA_945863425.1 Lishizhenia tianjinensis | reverse complement strand
TGGGGGCACAACAAGGAGTCGCGTTTCAAAATGGAACCTGGTTTTTCTCCCATGGAAGGAGCTGAGGGCTGGCAATTGAGCAATGCACCCGTTTTGGGAATGGCAGCACATTTGGCGTCTCTTGAATTATTCCATGAAGCAGGAATGGAACGGATTGGTAATAAAAGAGATGTGATGACCGCTTATTTAGAATTTGTTATTCACGATGTTTCAGAAAGAAATAAAGAACGTTGTACCTTTGAAATCATTACTCCAGCAGATAAAACAAAGAGAGGAGCGCAACTTTCAATCTTGGTTCATGGACAAGGAAAAGCCTTATTTGATAAATTGAGTGAGGAAGGAGTTGTGGCCGATTGGCGCGAACCTAATGTTATTCGCATTGCCCCTGCCCCACTCTATAATTCATTTGAAGATTGTTTTTGGTTTGGACAATTATTAGAAAAATCGATTGGATAATTTTCGGTTAAACGTTCAGTTTGTGCATGATAAATTACTGAATTTGATTCAAATCTCAATGTTATGAGACTAAAATACTTTTTTGCTCTATTGATTGCGTTAACTTTTTCAACCGTTGCAAAAGCTGATCAATTAGAAATATTAACACTTGAACAAGCGGTTGCAGCCACGGAGTATTTACAAAGTGAAGAAATGGTATTTCTATGGTGTGCTTGCTGTGAAGGAGAAGAACCGAGAGCAGTATTGATAACTGAAGTAAATTACCAATCTGTGGGAGAAAACCAATATTCAGTTTACATCAAAGGTGTTGATACAGAGGGGAATGAAATAAATGAGTATGTTGATTTAGCATACGTTCACGTCGTTATTGAAAATATGGTTTATTGTTTAGGAACGACGCTTGGCTATGAATGCGATCCATGCGTTGACCCGTTTAGCATGGAAGAATAAAAGCATGTAACTTCTCCACCAATAAACCCGAAACATCTTCATACTCTTACACACCATTTACTTGACTAACAGTATGATTCAGTATTTTTTTTGTGGTTGTCGTATGTAAAATGGTTCCACCTTTCACATGAATTCCAGCCACCTTTTCAAGGGACATTTCAATCATGTTTGGAAGATCATTCAATACTCCTTCAAATCCATCCATACTTCCATAAACCTCCCAATTCCCATCGGAATAGGCGGATTTAACAATTGCTCTAATTACTGCATTTAATCCAGGACAGTCATCGCCTCCGGTTGTAATCAGTAATTTTTTCATGTCGCATTATTTATCCATTTTGAGGAATTCTTCGAAGGAACAAATTTTAGGTGTTTGAACAGTTGTATTTTTACTTAATTCTTTTTCAAAAGCTTTTAAAGAGCCTGATTTAATTTTGTCAAATTGCTTGGTAGCCTCTTCAAATTGCAGGGTCAACATTTGAATATTATCCAATTGAGTAACTGACGGAGCTCCAAAATAAGAACCCACTGAACTGTAAATATCGCCCAATTTTTCTCGTAATTTTGGTTCTCCAGCACCCACATAATTATCGCCTTTGGTTACCACCAATTTATCGCGTAATTCATCCAGTTCCTTGTTCAATGTTTGAACTGACTTGTGCGGGGCAGAATTCTTTGCGTTGAATTGATCAATTGTCGCATCCCAAGAGTCGATTTGATAGACTAAATAAGCCAATTTTTGAGTAAAATCAAATAACTCTTGTGTTACCTTTTGTTGTGCAGTGCGCTCGTCTAGGGTAAACGGAGATTTTGGGTCATATTGCACTTCAATTTCTTTCTCAAAAACATCGGTTCCTTTAGTAATCCGCACTTTGTACTTTCCAGCTTTCACTCGTGGTGCAAACATAGCAGCTCCGGCGATTGTTTTTCCTTTAGCAACTTTGGGAGCTTGACGATTAAAACCCCATTCTACCGTATTGATTCCCTTTTGTTTACCCGCTTGAAGCGTTGTAATTAAGTTGCCAGCCAAATCTAAAATTTCCATGGACATTTTCCCGAAAGTATGACGTTTAGGAAGTACATATTTAATTTGCGCATCTGTTTTTGGATTATCTCCTACAAATTGAACTTCTGAACTTGTTCCGCCAAAAGAACTTTTCTCACTCATGGTAAAAGGCTTGGAATCGAAGAAATGCAGTGTTTTAGTTGTTATCTCTGAATTCAATGCCTGAAGAGGTGAAACATCATCCAAAATAATGATTCCTCGCCCGTGTGTCGCAATAATTAAATCATTTGTTTTCGGATGCATTTCCATGTAATGAATAGCAGCGCTAGGAACATTATTTTCAAATTTCGACCAAGAAATCCCACCATCTAAAGTAATGTACAGCCCAAGTTCGGTTCCAAGGAAAAGTAAATTCGGGTTTTTGTAGTCTTCCTGAATATTCCGAGCAAATGTAGAGATTTCTTTGGTGGTAATTGAATTCCAAGTTTTACCAAAATCAGTTGTTTTGTAGACATAGGCACTGTAATCATTTTTGGTGTGCCCGTCAAAAACAGCATACGCAACACCTTCGCCAAATACGCTAGGTTCAATATGATAGCACCACGTATTGGCAGGCAAGCCTTTCACATTCAATATAACATTTGACCAGGTTTTTCCACCATCTTGAGTCACCTGAACATTGCCATCATCGGTACCTACCCAAATCACTTTTTCGTTCAATGGAGATTCGGCAATAGTAAAAATGGTACAATGATTTTCTGCTCCAGAATTATCCGCTGATAAACCACCTGATTCAACTTGATTTTGTTTGGTTTTATCGTTAGTCGTAAGATCTGGAGAAATTTTTGTCCAGGAATTCCCCATATCATTTGATACATGCAAAAATTGACTCCCAATTAATAATCGATCCGGATTGTGTTTGCTTGTTGTCATAGCTGCATTCCAATTGAATCTCAATTTTGGATCTCCAGACACAGGATAAGGTTTAATGACTTTTAATTGTTGATCTTTTGTATCAAACCTCCAAACGGCTTCAGCACCTTGCATTTCAGAATAAACAATATGAGGTTTTGTTGGATGTGGGTAAACCCTAAATCCATCTCCTTGCCCCACCAATTCCCAATCGCGTGCTTCAATTCCACCCGGACTAGCAGACGGACCAAACCAAGAGTTATTATCTTGTAAACCTCCATAAACGAAATAAGGTTCTCTGTCATCGGCACTAACATGATAAAACTGACTCAGCGGTAAATTCTCAATCATTTCCATGGATGTTCCTTTGTTTAAACTTCGGTATAATCCGCCATCCGTTGCGACAAAAATTTTATCTGAATTAGTTGGATCAAATGCAATATCATGAATATCCGAATGCATAGAACCAAGCCCTTTAAATGTTTTGCCACCATCGCGACTAATTGAACCACTAAGCCCTGCTTTAACGACAATTTCCGGATTTTTAGGATCTACGGTAATCCGCGAGAAATAAAAAGGACGAACTGTTAGACCAAAATCACCGTTTAAAAATTTCCAATTTTGACCACCATCATCGGAACGATAGAGCCCTTTTTGTTCTGCTTTTTCAGACTCAATTACCGCATACACAATTTGTGGATTAGATGGGGCAATGGTTACAGCAATTCGACCTAATTTACCAGATGGAAAACCAGTGTGAATTTTATTCCAAGAAGCTCCGCCGTCTGTACTTTTATACAACGCGCTTGATAAACCTCCGGAATTAAATGAGTAAGCCGTTCGACGGAATTCCCAGAAAGAAGCATATAATATTTGTGGATTTGACGGATCCATAATAAGTTCGGAACAGCCTGTTTTTTCGTTCACAAAGAAAACTTTATTCCATGTTTTTCCGCCATCAGCCGTTTTATACACCCCACGTTCTTGGCTATCTCCCCAAAGTGCCCCTAAAACTCCAACATACACGATATTCGGATTTTTAGGATCCACTTGAATAGAAGAAATTCGGTCTGATTTTTCGAGCCCCATTTTGGTCCAATTCTTCCCTCCATCTGCCGTTTTATATATTCCATCGCCCATGGAAACACTATTCCGAGTCCATACCTCTCCCGTACCAACCCAAACGGTATTATCTGGATCAGAAGGATCAACAGTAACTACACCAATTGATTGGCAATACTTATCAAAAATTGAGGTAAAATTCACTCCACCATCAATTGATTTCCATACTCCACCACCGGCAGAACCAAGATATACAATTTGTGCATTTGTGGGATGCATTTCAACATCTGAAACTCGTCCACTCATCAGTGCCGGGCCAATATGGCGCGCTTTAAGATCGCCAAAAAATTCAGATGCAATTAAGGGTTTTTCATTTTGCCCTTGTACACCAAAAGCCATAGAAACACCGAAACAAACAATTATTTGCTTAAACATAATTAGAAAAAATTAAATGAATTAGTTACTTGGAAACGTAAACGTTTTTTCGTTAACCGTTGTATTTATCAAAACCTTATCGAAAGTAATATTTTGAGACATTCCATCTTTAATACCGCTTGCTTGCGAAAAAGCAATCATTACCCCATCAACCTCTTGATAATCACTGTATTTTGTTTGAGCAATCTTACCTTTCATTTCGCCCGTTGGAATTTCAGTTTCAGTTAAAATTGGTACAAAGTTTTCGGCATCAATATAATAATACTCAACACTTGGCACTTCTTTTCCTTCTGACAACATTGTTTTTTTATCTAGTTTGATTTTAAAACACTTCACTCCATCAATTGTCTCATCTCCCAATAACGTTGGGGTATATCCTTGAGATTTATAAGTTAAAAGCGCATTAGGAAAACTTTTTGCTCCTCGTTTTGTGTTTTCCGTATCATCAGACTCTGCTTTTTCCGCTTTTTGAGTCATAAAATTGGTACTCCAAACTGTTTCACCATCAAAAGCGCCTTGAATAATTTCTTGTCCTTGGAAATTAATTTTAGTATACATTCTACCATCTGACATCATCACCACTTCAACCGGAATCATCATTCCACCGGCATCAACGTTGGCTGTCATCAACATGTTTTTTACGGATGCCCATTTATCACCACCAATGGCAGTATGGTATTTAGTAATGATTTCTTCAATCGATTGACTAAACAATGAATTAGCCAAAAAAAGAAATGCCATAGAAAGAATCGTATTTTTCATATTATATGAGTATTTTATTTGAGACGAATATACTGATTAAATGTTACTTCAATTTATAACGATTTGTTTTTTTAACTAAAATTTTAATTAATAGATAATCGGAAAAAAAGGCGAAAAATAAAAGATAATTCGATTCGTTTGAATAAAAGATAATTCAGTGAATTTAATACTCGAATTTCATCTTTTGTAGTATTCATATTTTAAGTTAAGAAGAAAATATAAAATAGTTGCCAAATACATTTGCTGAAAATTCATAAATTGTATTATTTGTAACCGCAGTAAGAAATTGTGTTTTACCATTTAATGTAAAACTTAGAATATGGATAAGAAAATTTTGATCGGAGTTTTTTTAGTTTTTGGAAAATTCAATTGGGCACAAAATATTTCTACACTTCATCATAATTCTGAGGTTGTATTTACAGAACTCACGAAATTGAATTCAAAAGAAAGAGAATGTAATATTAGTGTCTCACCTGATGGAAAAGCACTTTATTTCATGAGCACGCGTGAGTTTCGAAATGTTAATAATACCTATAAAGATTATAACTCTGAACTATTTTGTTCTATTAAAAATGAAAATGGATCTTGGTCAAAACCTAAAAAAGCGGGTAAAGAAATAAATTCTGATAGAAATGAAGACGAACCATCACTTTCTGCTGATGGAACTTCCATGTATTTTCAAAGTTGGTCAGTTTCTTGGAGAAGAGATGGTGGCCCTTATTATCAAGTTGAATTGGAAGATGGTGAATGGAAATCCAAAAAGGGATTAGGTGGAGGAATAAATCAATTTTTTAAAGCGCAAAGTGAAGCCAATTTTGGATATGCAACAGACGGAATGTCAATATCACCAAATGGGAATTTATTTATTGTAGCTTGCGGATCGGAGTATAATGGAAATATGGACCTTTATTTTAGCATTAAAGAAAATGGAGTTTGGTCTTTTCCAAAGATTTTTCCAGTGTCAACTATCGGGAATGAACGATCGGCATTCATAGCAGCAGACAATAAAACAGTCTATTTTGCATCAAATGGATATGGTGGTTTTGGAGGAATGGATCTTTTGAAAACAACTTTTGAAAATGGCAAAATAGGTCCAATAATAAATATTGGTCAGCCATTTAATACCAACCAGGACGACATGGGATTTGCCATCACAAAAAATGGAAACGCGGCATTTTTAATAAGAAATTTAGATATTTATTATGCAGATTTAACTCAATTAGAGCAGGACATCAAACCTTCACAAGAGGAAAACACAACGAATGAGAAAATGATTACTCAAGTAAAAAAGGAGGGTATTAAAAGAGAAAATAAGGTTGATTTTATGGATGATGATATAGAATCAACCCCCTATTTTACTATTGAAAAACCTAAATCTTTTTCCCTAACTTTTGAATTTGATAAATTCAATTTGACGGAAGAGTCAAGAGAGGTACTATCTCTTGTAGCAAATCAAGCGAAAGTGGGAAAGGTAAAGATTCTATTAATTGGTCATACGGATAATATAGGAGACGAAACTTACAATAAACAACTTTCAGAAAATCGTGTTAAATCCGTTGAAAATTGGTTTAAAAAACAAGGAATTGAAGTCAATACTACCGATTGGAAAGGAGAAGATTCGCCAAAGGTTCCAAACTCAAACTCTCAAAACAGAAGCGAAAATCGAAGGGTAGAAATAATACTCGAACCAATTAAATAGACGATTCAAAGTCAATTAAATCGGGACTTAATTTAATTTTATACTTTTCACCTCTATTTCCTGAAATCACATAATGTTCTGCTAATCGTTGGCCTAGTACTTTAACGAATGTACTTTTTATTTTAGAAAGTACTTCATTAATATTATTGTTTGTTGGATCTAAGAGGATATCTAAAGATTTTTCAATTTCCTCCAAGGTGCCAAAGGTTGAAAATCGATGATAGTAGATTGAAATCTCCTTACGATGGTCAATCAAATCAACAATGCGCACCCCTTCTGAATGTTTAAGAAAAAAGAGATATAGGGCCTTTTGCTTTGGATTCAATGGAATTTCTATATCTCCAAAATCCGGGATTATAATCGTATGTGTAAATCCTTTAATTTTTATTTTTCTTGGACTATTTAAATAATTAGATCGCTCAACACTCAAAAAGTTCTTTCGAATTCCTTCAAGCCCATCTAATAATTGATGAATAATACGCTGATCTACAGATGTTTTTTCTAAAATTTGAAAACAATCAGAACAGAAATCAGCCGTTCGCATTTTAAAAACTATTTGCTTTTTATCCTCACAAAAGTCCATCAAACAACCTCTCGACTCATTATGCATGGAGGTTTTTATCTCCAATCGATTATCAAACATAATGATTCGAAATATCCAACTAACAATTTCATACGCTATTGGGAAACGCTCGTGTAATCCATGAAAATAATACTGCCAATCCGAAGTATGAATAAATACGCTTCTCATATCGGAATCAATACTTCCAAACCAATTAAATTCATTTCCGATATCAGTCAATAAAATGACAAGTTCGTTTTGAGGAATTCCATTTATACTTCGATACTCAGCACATTTCTCAAACAAATGGCCCCATGATGCTTGTTGCGTTTTATGTGGGAATTGTATAGATAATTTAGGCATTTCACGACTATAATTAGCTTCAAAAAAATGAGGAGGTGGAATATCTTTTTTCTCGAAAGTTTCCTTATCGGCAATTTCGACCTCTATGGCATTATTAATTTCTGATAATGATTCAGAGGCCAGAAATTCTACTGGCCCCGTGAATTGGTTCAATAAATGCAAAACTGATTGGAACGAATGCGCTGAATATTCCTTTGATCGTACAAGATGAACTATCATTAACGTAAATCTTTTTTATTAAAGATAGAAAAAAATCCTTTACTAGAAGTTCCACTACTCTTTTTCTCCGCATAATCACGTGCCGCAGCATCAAAATAGGAATTGTTTACCTCAGCATATTTTTCTTTACTAAAGGAAAGATAACTATCCTTATTGAATCCCATGTTTTGTGAAACGGACATAGCATCTAGATCTGCACCCATAAAGGTGAAATTCCATTTTTCAGTTGCTTCATGTTCTTTGACCATTCGTTGAATGTCTCCATAGGTATAAAACCGTGAAGCATTTTCATACCCGTCTGTAATAATAATTAATACTACAGAAGCTTGATTTTCTTCTATCTCATGACCAAATTGTGTTTTGATGTCATAAATTGACTTTCCTATTGCATCAAGTAATGCTGTACCACCATCAGGTCGATAAAGCTCTCGATTCAAAGCAGCAATAGTGTTGACATTATTGAAGGGAATTGCATTTCGGTCAACTTGTGAGTTAAAAAAACGCAGGCCCATAACCAATTCCTGATTGGGGAATTCTTTTTGAATAGTTTGAATTGATTTTAATTGTCCGTTGAAACCCTCAATTACTTGAGATTCCGAACCTGTCATAGATCCACTTTGATCTACAATCATCTGATAAATTGTTTTTTTGTTCATGGCATAAATTTTTAATCGTTAATGATGTAAAATTGCCACGTATTTATCGAGGAGGAAAATCCTTGCAACCTTGCAAGAAAGAAATTTAAATTAAAAAATCCTTCTGACGATTAATGATTCAATAAACTTTAAAAGGTTAAATTATTTCCGGTAGATTCGACAGCTTTACGAACTGTTCCAAACTTTTTTATAGTAATTCGAAGTAAGGAAAAAATCATCCACGTTAATGCGGTGAACATTGTTAGCTGTTGCACAAGTATTGCAGTAACCCTAACATTTATTACCTTTGCAACATGTCTGGAAACTCATTTGGAAAAATCTTTACCCTTACCACATTTGGTGAATCTCATGGCGAAGCTATTGGAGGGGTAATTGATGGAGTTCCCGCCAATTTTGCGTTAGATTTAGAACTAATTCAACGCGAATTGGACCGCAGAAAACCGGGACAATCAAATTTGGTTACGCAACGAAAAGAATCGGATACCGTTCAGTTATTATCAGGGATTTTTGAGGGAAAAACGACTGGTTCTCCAATTGGTTTTATGATTCAGAATGAAAACCAAAAATCCACTGATTACGCACACCTCAAAGATGCATTTCGTCCTTCGCATGCTGACTTTACTTATCAACAAAAATACGGTACTCGCGATTATCGCGGAGGCGGAAGAAGTAGCGCGCGCGAAACAGCATCTAGAGTGGTTGCAGGAGCAATCGCCAAACAATTTTTAGCGTCAATTGGAATTCGGTTTTCTACCTATGTAGATCAAATTGGAGCGATTCGATTCGGGAAAGATACTTTTTTTGATACATCATTCATTGAATCGAATGCGGTGCGTTGTCCGGATGAAAAAACAGCGACAGAAATGGCTAATTTAATCCTTGAAACACGAAAAAACGGAGACACGATTGGAGGAGCCATACGATGTATTATGGAAGGAGTTCCTAGTGGATTGGGCGAGCCTGTATTTGATAAATTGCACGCAGAGCTTGGAAAAGCGATGTTATCCATCAACGCTGTTAAAGGATTTGAAATTGGCAGTGGATTCAGTTCAATTTCAATGAATGGATCTGATCACAATGATTTATTTAATCCAGATGGTTCAACAAAAACCAATCATTCGGGCGGAATACAAGGAGGAATCTCCAATGGAATGCCTATTTCATTTCGCGTAGC
>CAMBBW010000089.1 GCA_945863425.1 Lishizhenia tianjinensis | reverse complement strand
CCTAAATTCATTCCTATTGTAAAAGTTAGTTTAGGATAATATCCTTTTGTACCGATTGATGTGTCGGATGCTTTTCCAAATCCATCAGCCCAAAAATCAAGCTTATCAAATCCTAAACCATAATCTAAACCAAGCATTCCAAACATGGGTAGGAAGACCCGGATTCCAACCCCGGCAGTCTTTTTAACATTAAAAGGGTTGAATTTCTTGAAGCTTGGAAAAGTATTTCCTCCTTCAGCAAATGCCATGGCATAAAATGTTGCAGATGGATTCAATGATATAGGATAACGTAATTCCAAGGTGTACTTTGCAATGATTGGGTCACCACCATAACTGGTTATTGTTTGATCTTCGTATCCTCTCAAAGCAATTATTTCTCGTCCACCGATTTGGCCAATTCCCGTTAATCCACTACCACCCATTGTAAATCTATCGAATGGAGTAACTCCTTTGGCGTTGTTATATGCGCCCATAAATCCAAACCCAAAACGCGGCATTAAAATTAATTTTTTATTGGGTGACAATGGTAAATACCATTCACCGGTAAATTTCACTTTGAAATATTCTAAGTATTTATATCTTTCTTGCGAAGTTGAATTGGTATAGTCTTTATCTTCAAATAATGAATATGGCAATGTTCCTTTCATCGTTAAACTAAAATTGGAACCACTTTGCGGGTAAATGGGTGCGCTTACAGAACTTCGCTGAATGACGTATTTAAAAGCAATATCATTTGCATATCCCTTCGGAAGGTTTGGAAATACAGAATAATTCATAACGTCGTAATACTGGTAACTCAATTCGTAGTAATTGGTGAAATAATCATCTGGCCATTTTAAACGACGTTGAAGACCAATACCAGTTCCCGATATACCAACACCTGAAAATGAAGGGTTGCTCCGTAAGAATTTCCCATTTGAAATAGCGGTATGGTTTATCCAGTAAGACAATGAATTTGGTTTCTTTCCTCCCAACCATGGTTCAGTAAATGAGAAGGTATAACTTTGAAAAAAGCTTCCGTTTGATTGAGCGCGAATGGATAAACGTTGGCCGTCTCCACCAGGAAGAGGAGCCCATGCATTTTTCTTGAATATTTTTTTAGTCGAGAAATTATTGAATGTTAATCCCAAAGTTCCAATAATTCGAGGCCCTGTGCTTGCACTTGCTCCACCATATCCACCGGAAAGTTCTATTTGATCGGAAGATTTTTCCTCCACAACATATTCAATATCGACCGTTCCTTTTGTTGGGTTTGGCATTGGATTTACTTGGAATGCTTGATCATTGAAGAAACCTAATTGCGAAAGCTCTCGTTGAGTTCGCATGATGTCGGCTTTGTTGAATAAATCACCTGGTTTTGTCCTAATTTCACGAATAATTACATGGTCACTCGTTTTATTATTTCCTCGGATTGTAATCGTCCCATTTCGTGCTTCTTTTCCCTCAATGATTCTAATTTGATAGTTTATTTGGTTGTTGGTTACATTTGTTTCCACTGGAAAAACATTGAAAAACAAATAGCCACGATCCATATAAAGGGAGGAAATATCACGGCCTTCAGGGCTTCCATTCAATCGGGTTTCTAAAAGCGTTTTGTTATATAAATCACCTTTTTTAATTCCTAAAATGGTGTCCAAATAACTGGATCTATATTTTGAATTTCCTAACCATTCAATATCGCCAAAATAATATTTATTGCCCTCGTTGATTTTTATTTTAATGACTAAATTCTTTTCGTCCAGTTTTAATACAGTATCATATTCAATAACAGCATCTCTTAGTCCTACTTTATTGAATTTAGTCAACAAGGTTTCTTTGTCTTTCTCGTACGATGTTTCGGTAAATTTCGACCGCTTGAATATGGTAAATATTCCTCTTTGTTTTGTGTCCTTCATGGCCATTTTCAATTTCCAGGTAGGCAGCGCTTCATTTCCTTCTATGTCAATCGATTTTATGCCTATTTTACTTCCTTTAGCAACATTGATTATGAAGAGTTCGGAATCGTTGATTAGCGTATCTTTTTCACGGTTAATCTTTACCTGAACGCCATAAAACCCCTTTTCTCTATAATATCCCCTGATTTTGCTTTTGGTTTGAAAAACTAGATTTTCTGTAATCGTTTTCCCAGAAAAGAGAGCTATTTCCTCTCGCAGTTTATCTGCATCTCTTCTGGTTACTCCGCGAAATAGAAACCTGGAAAGTTTTGGTCTTGGACTCACTTTAATAACAAAATACACCACACCGGCAAGTTCTTTTTCAATGTGAATTTGAATATCTGAAAAAATTTCTTCTTTCCATAGGTTCTTAATTGCATTAGAAATTTGTTCTCCTGGGATTTTAATTTTCTCCCCTTGCCTCAATCCTGAGATCAAACGAATTCCTTGATGATCAAAGTTGTCTGCTCCTTCAATGCGAATGGGGCCAATTTCATATTCCTTTGGATCTAAAAAGTTGAATTTTGTAGTAGTGTCTTCAATTGTGACACTGTTATTTACTTGAGAAAAATAATCTCCAGCTACAAAAAGGGTTAAAAAAAATAGAATTAAACACTTCATTTTTAACCTTGTATTTGTTCTGAAACTAAACCAAAACGTCTTTCCCTAGTTTGATAGTCAATTATAGCCTTCAGAAAATGTTCTTTACTAAATGCGGGCCAGTAGACTTCTGTAAAATGAAATTCGGTGTAAGCAATTTGCCAAAGAAGAAAATTACTCACTCGATTTTCGCCGCTTGTGCGGATCAGTAATTCAGGGTCTGGAATATCGTGAGTCGAAAGAAAATGTTCAAACCTTTTTTCAGTCATATCTTCAGAGGACATATTTTTTGCTTCAATTTCAATTGCGATTTTTTTCACTGCCTGAATGATTTCCCACCGAGCACTATAGTTTAACGCTAAAACCAATGTTAATTCCCTGTTTTCCTTCGTTTTTTCGCGGGCCCAACTCAAACTTTTTTGACAATGATTTGGTAATTGTGATTCATCGCCAATTGTAACTAATCGAATTCCATTTTCATTGAGTTCATCTACTTCATTGGCAATGGATTGTACCAGTAAATCCATTAATCCGTCCACTTCTTCTTTTGGTCTATTCCAATTTTCTGTAGAAAAAGCATAAAGTGTAAGAAATTGTACTCCTAATTCTCTGCACGCTTTAATTGTTGACCGAACAGAT
The DNA here is from genome assembly GCA_945863425.1 of Lishizhenia tianjinensis. Classification (GTDB taxonomy): domain Bacteria; phylum Bacteroidota; class Bacteroidia; order Flavobacteriales_D; family Crocinitomicaceae; genus UBA952. Next base: position 6,708 of record CAMBBW010000089.1, on the reverse strand, counting down.
TCCACACCTGAGGAATGACCAAATAATCTATCTTGCCCTTGCTGCTTTGCCCACCTGCCGTTACCATCCATAATGATAGCGATATGTTTGGGTATATTGTTCTTGTCAATTTTAGCTTCCAAAGTCATGTTAAATTAGTAAACGTCCAAAATGGAAATTTCGTATATCAATCGCGAATTTACGGAATTAAACGTTTTTTTTATCATTTTGATCCAAAGTCTTTGATAAATTGATGGATTAGTTATGGATTTCCAAAAATTTCACCGCAGTTCGCTTTGATTCGCTCAGAAATTGTATCAGTAGCAAGGTCATTTTCATCGTCGCCAAAAGGATCTTCGATTTCCTCGGCTAAAATTTCCATACTTACCAGGGCATAAAAAACAAACGAGGAAATGAACGCAGACCAGTAGCCAAAAATATTAACGAAAGCTAATGGAAGCGATACAACGTAGAGAAAAATGAATTTTTTTATAAACATGCTGTAAGAAAAAGGTATTGGTGTTGATTTAATACGCTCGCATCCGCCAATACCATCAATTAGCGAGTTAAGTAATCTATCAATACATAAAAATTCCTCCGGTGAAATCCTACCATCATTTTTAATTTCTTCTATTTTTTGAGACAGTATTTGAATTATAAATATTGGCACATGTGTTTTTGTAATTGATTCTTTCAGTTCTTCTGAAGTTAATTGTAATAATGATAGGTCAGTCCCTTTTCTCAAATGTTCTTTACTTGCCAATGCGAAATTTGGAATCATTCTAGCGAAATACTCTTTTTCTTCCCTAGTCAACCGATAACTGGATAGTTTAACCGATAAATTTCTGCTGTCATTGAGAAATTGCCCCCAAATTTTCCGCCCTTCCCACCATCGATCATAGGCGGTATTTGTTCTAAAAACCAGCAATAAAGAGATTACAAAACCTAGTAATGAATAAACAGAAATTAAACTGTTTAATGCTAACGCTTTGGGGTAAAAGGTGATTTCAAGATAGGCGATTACGCTAGTTAGCAAAGCAATATAGACAATCTGTTTCCATAACATGCGGAAAGTGTCGCTTTTATTCCATGCGAAAATTAATTTTAACCAGTTTTTAGGATCGTATGTTATCACGCTTTAAGGTGCTTATTTGTAATCATTTCAAATTTAATCTAAAACAAAGATATAGGGAAAGGGTTTAACTTTTTTTGTTAATTTCGAACTAAACACAATGATCAATGGAAATCACCCCTGAAATTCAAGATAGATTAAACCAGTTAAGCAATAAATATGCAGTACTTGGACAAGATTTAGTTTCATACTTAGACGGTTTATTACATGCTGATGTTACCAAATACTGGGATTATATTGAGCTAGAGACTTTGCTTAGTTTACAAAAACCAAAAACAACTTATCCTGATGAAGTTGTTTTTATTATGTATCACCAAATCACGGAATTGTATTTTAAATTGTCGTTGCGAGAGTTTGAACAATTGGGAGATAAACAGGATTGTTCCAAGGAGTTTTTTGTTAGTCGTGTGAAACGAATTAACCGCTATTTCGATGCCTTGATAACGAGTTTTGAAATCATGATAGATGGCATGGATCATCAACAATTCCTGAAGTTTCGCATGTCCTTGTTGCCTGCAAGTGGTTTTCAATCAGCACAATACAGAGAAATAGAAATCTACTCCACAGATTTTATAAATCTCGTTCACAAAGACAAACGCGAATCGCTTCGATCTGAAAAAAACATAACATCTCTTTTTGAACACATTTATTGGAAAGAGGGTGCAACCGAAATTAAAACAGGAAAAAAAACGCTCACGCTCACGCAGTTTGAAGATAAATACAAGGAACAATTTATTCGATTAGGTGAAAAATGCTCTGATAAAAATTTGTGGAAAGTATACCAGAGACTATCCATTGATGATCAAAAGGACCCTGCCATTATTGCAGTTTTGCGCCAACACGATATTCATGTAAACATTAATTGGCCATTGGCTCACTATAAGTCTGCCGTGCGTTATTTAGCACGAGAACCTGCTGATATTGCTGCTACCGGCGGGACCAATTGGCAAAAGTATTTACCTCCACGCTATCAAAAACGAATCTTTTTTCCGGAGTTATGGTCAGCTGAAGAACAGGAGGATTGGGGTAGAGGTTGGGTAGAGGAAACCTTAAACGACTAAAGGTGTCTGCACAAGTTCGACTGTCTATTTGTATCCCCGTTTATAACTCGTTGATTGAATCATTTATCATTGAGCTGGTTCGACAAACAAAAGAAGTAAATGAACCCGTTCAAGTTGTTGTTTTAGATGATCACTCCGACCTGGAATATGCTCAAATCAATCAATCTTTAGCAACGCATTGCAACTATTTTTATCTTCCAGAAAACATCGGTAGATCGCGTATTCGCAATTTATTTTTAGAACATACCTCCGGAGAATATTTGCTTTTTATTGATGGAGATTCTGAAGTCATTGATCCCTTATTCATTCAGAAGTATCTTGAATTTATTCAGGAAAATGCACCGCAAGTTATTGTTGGGGCCAGTATATATCAAGCCCAAACTCCAGACAGAGAACACCTTCTGCGTTGGAAATATAGTTGCAAGCGAGAAAGTAAAAATGTCGAGCAACGAAAAAAGACTCGTGGAGGATTTAAAACCAATAATTTTGTCATCAAGCGTGTCATATTTAATGAAATCCAATTCAATGATGAATTAGAGGGTTATGGGCATGAAGACACACTATTTGGCTTAGATCTTGCAAAAAAAAACATACCCATTGATCATATAGAAAATCCAGTTTTAAATCGCCACTTGGATTCCAATCAAGTATTTTTGGTAAAAACTCAAAACGCAATTAAAAATCTATATAGGATTTACCTAAACCTAGAATACACTACTGAAATTCAACACATTAAACTATTAAAGACCGTTGGTTTTTTGAAGAAATATCGTTTATTGAATCTCATTCGCTTTTTGTTTGGATTAACCGAGCCAATATGTTTTTTCATGCTTAAAAATGGATTCGTCCACCTCAAATTATTTGATTTTTACAAGCTAGGTTTGTTTGTTCGTCAAATAAAAGTGTAAATTAGCTTTCTAGATCAAAACAACATGAAAATAATTCTTCTTTTACTCTCAATTACGTGCGTTTCATCATTGTTTGGACAAATAATGAATATCAAGATTGGTCAGGTTGCTCCTTTGACAGACTACTCGATGTTATCCACAAACCGTGAAAATGTAACTTTGCGAAATGCAGCAAAGGAGAACGGGATTATTGTTATTTTTTCTTGTAATACTTGTCCTTTCGTTGTGGGATTTTCTGATTCAACTTTCCCCGGATGGGAAAACCGATATAATTCAATTTTTGATTTTGCAGATGCAAAAAAAATCGGGGTTATTTTGGTGAATTCCAATGAGGCAAAACGAACCGGTGATGATTCCATGGAGAAAATGATCGAACACAAGAAAAACAAAGGCTATAAAATGCCATATGTTTTGGACAAAAATTCGGAATTAGCCAATGCAATGGGGGCAAAAACGACACCGCATGTGTTTTTCTTTGACAAGGAGTTAAAATTAATTTACACCGGTTCAATTGATAATTCTTTTGAAGACCAACGGAAGAAGGAAATACCTTTTTTAATTGACGCGATAGAAAATCACGCTGCGGGCAAAAAAATTAAACTAAACACTACATCTCCTAAGGGGTGTAGCATAAAACGACTTAAATCATAATAGTATGAAGTATTCAATTTTCACGTTTATTCTTGTTATTTCGGCTGCATTTTTTGCCCAAAAACAAGGAGACGGTGGATTACCTAAAGGCCTCAAAAGAAACGAACTTTTAAAATCCATTGATAAAAGGGCTTTCACTGAACCGAATATTTCAGCTCTGCGCGCGGAAGATGCTTTAGTGGACAATACAGGTACTGCACCGTGGAGGTTTGGATTTAATAATTATACGCAATTAGACTTGCAAAACGCAGGGTCGTGGATAGAGTTACCTAATGGAGATAAGCTTTGGCTGTTAGAAATTAATTGCGAAAATGCGTTGACCGTAAATTTGACATTTGCCAATACTGAAATTCCGACTGGAAACGAATTGTATGTTTTCAATAAAGAGAAAGATTTTATTTTGGGCAAATTTACAGCTTCTCACTTGTATGAAGGGCAACTTGGAACTGAATTAATCCCTGGTAATACAGCCATTCTTGAATATTATGTCAAGAAAGGTAATCAATTAGGAAATGTGGAATTGTCCATAGTAACACATGGTTATCGCACAGCCAGTGAGTTTACTCAAAAAGCATTTGGTAGCTCTGGTTCTTGCAATAGAAATGTAAATTGCCCTGAAGGTGCCGCTTGGACTTTTGAACGAAATAGTGCAGTAATGCTGGTTTCTGGTAGTAGTGGCTTTTGTTCTGGCGCATTAATAAATAATACCTTAAACGACGGTAAACCATACGTCTTAACAGCAGACCATTGTTATAGTAATCCGGCTACATGGATTTTCAGATTCAACTGGCAGTCTCCTGATTGTAATAACCCTGCAACGTCTCCGACTTTTCAGTCATTATCTGGCGCTGTTTTGCGATCAAGAGCTACTGCATCAGACGTATGTTTGGTTGAAATAACAGGTGGTTTACAGGGGAATACCGTTCCAATTGCTTACAGTCCCTATTTTTCTGGATGGGATAATTCAGGAAACACACCAACATCAGGTATAGGAATCCACCATCCGGCTGGAGATATAAAGAAAATTTCCTTTGAAAATAATCCATTAATTTCAACCACTTTTGGTTCATGTCCACCCAACAGTCACTGGGGTGTAACAACATGGGATTCGGGGGTAACAGAAGGAGGTTCTTCTGGTTCTCCATTGTATGATCAAAACCATCGAATTATCGGTCAATTACATGGTGGAGCATCTGCCTGTGGAGCCAGTTCTTTGTCGGATGAGTATGGTAAGTTCAGTGTATCTTGGGAGCCTGCTGGAAGTACGAGTGCAACTCAACTCAAATATTGGTTAGATCCGGCAAATTCGGGAGTTCAATTTATCGATGGATATGATCCAACTAATGCAACTCCAGTTGCAGTAGATCCGGGAATTACAAATCCTGCAGGAGTTACAGGTACATTTTGTGGGGCGCTTGTTACTCCTTCGGTAACGATTCAGAACAATGGATCAAATGCGCTTACAACTGTTGATGTTGCTTACGGGTTTGATGGAAATCAGAACCTTACGTATAATTGGACTGGAAATCTGGCACAATGGCAAACCTCAATCATTACCTTGCCAGCTGCGACTTTAGCTTCTGGCACACATACTTTTGGTGCAACGGTTTCAAATCCAAATGCTGGATTGGTAGATGAAAACGCGAATAATAATGTTGTGAGCTCAAGCTTCAATGTTGTAATTGGTGGACAATCGGTTCAGTTAAATTTAGAATTGGATTGTTATGGAACAGAAACGACTTGGGAATTACAAAATTCAACGGGAAGTGCAATTTATTCAGGTTCGGGGTATTCTGATAACCAACCTGGTTTAGTAACAATGGATCCTTGGTGTTTAAATTATGGTTGCTACACATATGTAATTATGGATAGTTACGGTGATGGATTGTTTGGAGGAGTTTTTTGTGCACAAGATGGAAGTGTATCTATTTTATATAACACAGATACCTTAGCAAATTTACCTGAAGCAAATATCGATTTTGGAAATCAGACATCTTTGCAATTTTGTGTAAGTCAGGCGGGTATTGAGTTTGCAGATTGGAATGATTTTACAGTTTACCCCAATCCATTTACTGAGCAAATCGTTGTTAATACTCAAGGAGCTAGTGAAGTGAATTTATTAGACATTACAGGCAAGGTAATTCAACATAAAAAAATTGATTCATCCTCCACATTATTGAACTTTTCGGATTCGTTGTCTAATGGCACTTATTTTATATGCGTTACCCTTAATGACGGACGAGTAAGAACTAAAAAACTATTGAAACAATAAGTTAATTGTTCCAGGTAAATTTATACCCTATCCCTTTTACAGTCTGAATGTATTGTCCGCCTAATTTTTCGCGAAGTTTACGGATATGAACGTCAATTGTTCTGTCGCCTACAACAATATCAGTGCCCCATACCTTTTCTAGAATGGACTCCCGTTTAAATACATAATCAGGTTTACTCGCTAACAAGGAAAGTAATTCGAATTCTTTTCGAGGTAAGCGAATTTCTAAATCTCCCTTTTCAATAATATATTTCTCTCGGTTAATGGTAAAATCAGTTAATTCAACCTTTTTTTGCTTTGGACTTTCTATCCTTCTTAAAAGGGCATGCACTCTGCTGATAAGTACTTTTGGTTTAATTGGTTTTGTGACGTAATCATCTCCTCCCACATCCAACCCGGCTATTTGACTATAATCTTCACTCCGAGCCGTTAAAAAACAAATGATAATGGAATTATTAGCTGGGTTTGCTTTGATCGCCTCACACACTTCGATACCATCCATGCCAGGCATCATGACATCTAGTAAAATTAAATCGGGTTTTTGCTTGTAGATCAATTCTAGCGCTTCCTCGCCTCGCGACGCCGTCATAACTGTAAACCCCTCTTTAATTAGGTTGTAGGCCAATATTTGTCTTATATCGTCCTCGTCATCAACGATTAATATAGTTGCCATTTTTTTATCAAAGTTAATTAAGTTCCCTTAAT
>CAMBBW010000088.1 GCA_945863425.1 Lishizhenia tianjinensis | reverse complement strand
AATGAGTTTGGGTTGATTCATCATTGATTCAATTGTTCTTTCCATTTCATGTACTGGGTGTAAACCGTATTGGCATAATCTGCGGCATGACCGCGATAAGCCCCACATTGAGCAGCGGCATCTCTGTAATATGCGGGTTTGGATAAATTGCGCAACATTACCTCAACATTCCCTTCCCAAACATACGGATTAAGTTCATTTTTACCAGCCAATTTCATGGCATCTTCAATATGACAGTAACCAGCGTTATAGGAAGCTAAAGCAAATTTAATTTGATCCTCGCGTTTAGGAACCTTGGCATATTTTTGTAATAATTCTTTCATCATTTTCATTCCCCCTTCGATTTGTTCTTCCGCACTCGAATTAGGAAATACTTTATATTGTGGACCTGATATTGGCATAAATTGCATCATGCCGTAAGCCCCCCCAAGACCTACTGCATTTGGATTAAACCTACTTTCTTTGTGTGCTATTGCGGCCAATAACAACCAATCCTCTCCGTGTTTTTTTGCACTTGCTTTAAAATAAGAATCGTAAGGTGAAAGTACTCCTCCCTTCGGTTCAGTCATATCTGTGGAAGGTTCGGGTTCGATGGTAAAGACTTCTGAGCCAAAATAACGGGTCACCAATTCCTTGTAGCGAACTGATTTGAGATAGTTCACCAACCAAGCATCCATAACTTTCTTTAGTTGAGGGCTCGTTTTGCGTAACCCAAAAGCAATGGATTGTGTGAATGAAATAGGTGTCGAAACATCAATTTGTGGATTTTCCTTTGCGGACAATCGAGCAATATTTTCCTCTGCGATTGTCAATGGGATCAATCCGGTAGAAACAGAATTTATATAGTCTTCTGTCACTGGGTCTCCAGGTAATTCTTTGCAATAGATGGTGTCACCAATTTCTTCTTGAAGATTCACTAATCTTTTGTAATAGGCAGATTGTCGCCGCACAAAAAGGGTCCGATTTTTTAAAAGTGTTGGGTCTGTAATTAATTGTTTCTGAATTTCTTCTGGAGCCATATTTTCCCACCCATTTGGCTTTTGTTGTACTAAAACTTGTCGTGTTTTAAGATAAGGAATAGAAAATGTATGAATTCGTTGTCGATCTCGAGTTATCGTATAATTACAGGCAATGATGTCTCCTTCGCCGCTTTGTAAAGTGGAATGGAATTTTCGCGCATCAGAAATAACTTTTACTTGCAATTTGAGTCCAATATGCTTCGCGAAATCCGATAAAATCTCATATTCAAACCCCATTTCCTTTTCGCGATAAATGTAATAGGATGTTGAACTGTTTTCAGTCAGCATCGTTAATACGCCCTTTTTTTTAAGTTGGTTTAGGTCAATTGCTACATCCTTTATTATAGTCATAGGATGGTCTGAGCACGCTAATACAATCAGCATGAAAAAAAGACTCCCGAAGCGACCTATTTTAAGCATATTAAAAATCAATCTTCATTTACGTGAAAAAATAAAATAAGTTCTGAAAAACTTTTGTTTAGCTTTGTATATCAAATACTTCCTTATGAAATCTATCTTTTTATCGATCGTCGTTTTACTTTCATTTTCCTCGATTGCGCAGGGTCCTACGATTACTTGGAAAATTAGCGAGGATACAATTTCAGTTCTAAAACCCTATTTTAATGATGAGTTTCAGGCGGATAAATTGAACAAAGACAAATGGTTAGACATTTACCAATGGGGAGGGTTAGATTTTAAGACACGCATGTTCTCTGCTCCTGAAATGACCTATATTTCAAATGGAATATTAACATTGGGTGCTGATACCACCACAAAATGGTATTCCTTTCCAGATTGGATATTAGATTCTGCAGAAATAAGAAAAAACAAGGTAGTAATCGAGGACAATAAAATGCAATTGAATTACCTTACTTCGGTGATTTTTAGCAAAGAAAAATTCAAATATGGCTATTTCGAATGCAAAGCCAAAGCACCTTCCGGACAAGGATTGTGGCCTGCTTTCTGGCTGTATGGAGGAGAACCAAATGAAGAAATTGATTTTATGGAAATGAAAGGTGAAAGACACAAGGAAGTCCACGTAGATATACATTGTCCGAACAGATGTGGTGACATTAAAATGAAAGGTCTTCCGTTTAAAAAAAGCTGGGGTGCATGGCTCAAATTCAATAAAAAACTAGTTGACGAATGGGTAATTTATTCTGGTTTATGGGAACCCGGTCGCGTAACTTTTTATGTAAACGGCGAAGCAGTTGCTGAATATTTAGGAGATTTCAAAACTTCGATGCATTTAATTACTAATCTTTCCTTTGGAATTGATAATGGGCCATTTAAGCCGGGAATCAATAAAAAAACGATTCTTCCGAATTCCTTTGAGGTGGATTACATACGCGTTTGGAAAAACACTACAGATAGTATTTCCCTGAAGAGTAAACCGAATGTTTATTTTGGCACAGATGAAATCAGGGTCTTTAATCCTATTAAAAAAACGGAGGTAAAAAACAGAAAAAATCATATGTTCCAGCGTAAAAGCTTAAAAAAAGAAGCAGGATTTGTTACCGTGATGCCAACAAAAAACAAATCCATTCAATTAACAAAAAACGGAAATCGATTAGGAGATGTTACACTAGAGATTTTGGATCCAAAAGGTTCGGTAATACTCTCTAAAACAATCAAAACCGACGCCGAAACAATAGACTTTAGCTCGCTCAAACGCGGAAATTATGTGATTCAATTAACTCATGAGAATCAGCTGAGTAAAGCTCCATTTGTTTATTAACCTCGTTCTATAAAATTCTGAAGGAGACGCTTACCATTTTCAGTCAAAATCGATTCCGGATGAAACTGGACACCATAAAGTCTTTTTTCAGGAATTTCGATAGACATTATGACATTGAACTCGTCTAAAGAAGTAATAAATTTACTGTGCTCATCACCTATTTTAACCTCCCAGCTGTGGTAAAGACCTACTGAAAAATTCGAAGGAATTTGATGAAACAATAAATTGTGATTTTTTACGGTCAATTCAACTGGTTTCCCGTGTAAAATGGTTTTTTTTGGACTCAATTTACCTCCAATATGTTGGGCAATTCCTTGCATTCCTAAACAGATTCCTAAAATTGGGATTTTACCCGAAAATTGATTTAAAATGTATTGCAGTGTGATGGTTTCTTCCGGTAAACCAGGCCCTGGGGAAAGAACAATTTTGTCGTATTGAGAAATAGTTTCTAGATCCACTAAATTATCTCTAACAACATCAATTTTCTGACACATTGGCTCCAAGTAATGAGCCAAATTATAGGTAAATGAATCATAAAAATCAACGAGTAATATCTTCACAGTTAATAGGAAATGTGTTACTTTGCACAAAAGTACAGCAATTAATTGTTGCAAGTTGCGTTAAGGAAGATAGAATGAAAAAAATCATACAAATACCAGGTGCTCCGGCGCCTATTGGACCATATAGTCAGGCAATATTAACTAAGGATACACTGTATGTGAGTGGGCAGATTCCACTCAACCCAATCAATGGAGAATTGGTTGTTGATTCTATTGAAAATGCAACACACCGTGTTTTGACTAATATTAAATCGCTAGTAGAGGAAGCTGGATTATCAATGAATCACATTGTGAAGTGTAGTATTTTTTTAAAAAATATGGATGATTTTTCAGCAGTAAATGGGATTTATGCTTCCTATTTTTCAGAAAATCCGCCGGCACGAGAAACGGTCCAAGTATCAAAATTACCGCTAGACGTACCCATTGAGATTTCTTGCATTGCCGTTGCCGACTAGTGAAAGACACTTATAAACATACTCTATCCGTTATCATTGTTAACTACAATGTTGAATTTTTCTTGGAGCAATGTTTGAATTCTGTTTACAAAGCATTAAATGGTATTGACGCAGAAGTTTTTGTGGTTGATAATAACTCGTTGGATAATTCAATCGAAATGGTTCAGGAGAAATTTCCTGAAGTAAAGTGTATTGCCAATAAAAAAAATGTTGGGTTTTCGAAAGCAAACAATCAGGCAATTTCACTATCCGATTCAAAGTATCTGCTTTTATTAAATCCAGACACTGTTGTAGAAGAAGGAACTTTTTCTAAAGTAATTGATTTCATGGAAAATCATCCCGATGCAGGAGGATTAGGTGTTCGAATGGTGGATGGGAAGGGGCGCTTTTTACCGGAGTCAAAACGTGGTTTACCAACTCCTTCTGTTGCTTTTTATAAAATATTTGGGTTATCTCGTATCTTTAAAAAATCGCCTAAATTCAATCAATACCACTTGGGGTATTTGGACGAGTTTAAGAATCATGAAATATCCATTTTGAGTGGGGCTTTTATGTTGATGCGGGCGCAAGCAATTGAGCAAGTTGGTATGCTCGACGAAACATTTTTTATGTACGGAGAAGACATTGATCTTTCCTATCGCATTCAGCTTGGTGGGTGGAAAAACTATTATTGTTCAGATACTACAATCATACATTACAAGGGTGAAAGCACGAAAAAAAGTTCGGTAAACTATGTATTTGTTTTTTACCGTGCAATGGTCATTTTTGCCGAAAAACATTTTTCTAAAACAAATGCAAAATCCTTTTCATTTTTAATCAATTTAGCCATTTATTTTCGTGCAGGGATGTCCATTTTTAAGCGGATAGTTAGCTCTGTTTTTCTTCCTTTAGTTGATTTTTCAGCCATATTAATAGGACTTTTTTTACTCACCCACCAATGGAAAATGGCAGATGTTCATTTCCCGAAAGAGATTATCTGGACTTCTCTTCCCTTATATACTTTGAGCTGGCTCTTTTTCTCTTGGATTTTTGGGCTTTATGATAAAGACAGGAAAATCCTTGGCACAGCAAAATCTATACTTTTTGGCACCCTCGTAATTTTAGTGATTTACGCGCTTTTGCCCAAAGACTGGCAGTTTTCACGTTTATATATTTTGATTGGCGCATGTTGGACTTTTGTTTATCTTTTTATTTCAAGAATATTTATTTCCTTGGCTCGCTTTGGTAAATTGGGATTGATAAAAAGAGATAAAACGTTTGCCATAATCGGAGATCATACTGAATTTGAGCGCGTAAAAGAAATTTTGAACCTAAGTGGTTTTGACAAAGTAAAAGTTCATCGCATAAGTCCTACCCAAACACGTGAAGAAAACACCATCGGCACGTTGGATCAATTAGACCAAATTGCTCATATCGTAAAAATTGATGAGTTTATTTTTTGCGCTAAAAATACTGCGGCAAATAAAATAATCTATTGGATGTCACAACTTAATTCCGACAAATTTGAATTCAAAATTGCTCAGCCAGACACCACTTTTCTGATTGGTAGTAACTCCATCGAAAGTGCCGGTGATTTATATGTCTTGAATTTATACGCCATATCCAAATCTGAAAGCAAACGACTGAAACGAATTGTAGATGTACTGTTTTCTAGTTTTTTATTGCTTCTAAGCCCATTCTTAGTGTGGTTTTACACCCATAAGTCGAAGTTTATTCGGAATTTAATGGCTGTTTTACTTTCAAAAAAATCTTTCGTTGGTTATCAATTAGAGCAAGCTGATGAGGTAGCTAATTACGTATTGCCAAACTTAAAAAAGGGAGTTCTACCTGTCCAAAATTGGTTGGTTAGTCATAAATCGTTTCCATCTGATAAACTCAATGTTTTATATGCGAGAGATTATTCCCCGTTAATCGACCTTCAAATTATTTTTAAAAATGTATTTAAATTAGATTTATAGTACAATTTATTACTTGTTTCCTTTTCCTTACTCACTTTAATTTATTACATTTGGCGCGTTGAATACTAACGTATATAAAGCAATATGGCAGAGATTGAAATACGGCTCCCAAAAATGGGAGAAAGCGTAACCGAAGCAACAATAACAAATTGGATAAAAAACATTGGTGATTCTGTTGCAATGGATGAAGCATTGGTTGAAGTTGCTACTGATAAAGTAGACAATGAATTACCCTCTGAAGCAGCCGGAATATTAGTGAAACGATTCTTTGAAAAAGATCAAGTAGCTCAAGTTGGAGATGTTATCGCCATCATTTCTACGGAAGGTGGATTAACCGCATCAGTAGATGCAACGCAAAAAACAGAAGTACAGGTAGAAATACCTGCGGTTGTTCCAGCACAAACAAATGGAACTGAAAATAGTGGATCTGTCGATTCAGATAAATTTTACTCTCCGCTCGTTAAAAGTATTGCGGCAAAAGAAAATATTGGCTTAGCAGAACTCGATTCTTTAACAGGAACGGGAAAAGATGGTCGGGTAACTAAAAACGATATGATTTCTTATCTGGCGGTTCGTGGAAATATAGCCATTGAAACACCCAAACCAGTTGTAGCTGCTGCGCCCGTTGTTAATGCCCCTGTAACTAATACAGGTTCTGGTTTCTTGTCAAACATTAAGGAACCGATTGTCATAGCTAATCCGGGGGATGAAATTATTGAAATGGATCGCATGCGCAAGCTGATTGCTGATCATATGATTATGTCCGTGCATGTTTCTCCTCACGTTACTTCTTATGTAGAAGCAGACGTCACGAATATTGTGAACTGGAGAAACAAAGTAAAAGACTCGTTCAAAAAACGAGAAGGACATAATTTGACTTTTACTCCTATTTTCATTGAAGCTATTGTAAAAGCAATCAAAGATTTTCCAATGATTAATGTTTCCGTAAGTGGAACAACTATAATCAAACGAAAAGATATCAATATTGGAATGGCGACAGCTCTTCCTAGCGGAAATTTAATTGTTCCTGTCATAAAGAATGCTGATCAATTGAATCTTGTAGGCATTACAAAACAAGTGAACCAATTGGCAAATAATGCCCGTGATAACAAGTTAAAACCAGAAGACATTCAGGGAGGAACCTATACTGTAACTAATGTTGGTACATTTGGAAATGTTATGGGAACGCCCATTATTAATCAACCTCAAGTTGCCATCTTGGCTTTAGGTGCTATTCGAAAAGTACCTGCCGTTATTGAAACACCTGAAGGAGATTTTATAGGTATTCGTCAGAAAATGTTTTTGTCGCATTCCTACGATCATCGAGTTGTTGATGGTGCGTTAGGAGGACAATTTGTACGTCGTGTTGCAGATTATTTGGAGCAATTTGATATTAATAAAGAAATCTAACTTATCTTTAGACCATGAAAATCAATCGTTTATTACTATTACTAGGTTTTGCTATTAGCTTTTCAACAGCTAAAGCGCAAATGACCACTGAAGAATTGAATGAAGCAATTCTAGAATCCAATGAACAAAAATTGGTGGTACACTGCTCGCGTATGCTCCAAGAAAACTTCTTCTATTATGCAGATGTTGTAACGAATCGCCTGCTTGAAATCAATCCAGAAAGTGCGAATTACAACTATAGAAAAGGATTCATTTTATTAGAAATGCATACTGAATTTGAGCGTGCAATTAAGTATTTAACAAAATCAACAGAAAACACAATCAAAAATTTTGACATGTATTCTGCCGGTGAGAAAGCTGCACCAATTGATGCATTCTATCATTTAGGACGTGCCCATCATTTGAATGAGGAATACGACAAAGCGATTGAGCAATACACTTTATTCATTGGAAAAACAGCCAAACAATCTGAATTGATTGCAGAAGCTGAGTTGCGCATCAAACAATGTAATGTTGCTAAAAAATTAGTTGCTTCACCTGGAAACATAAAAGTTAAAAACTTAGGAGATAAAGTAAACACACGTTATGGTGACTATTCTTCTCAAGTTTCTTTAGATGGTAAATCGTTGCACCTTACATCACGCAGAAAGTGGGAGAATGGAGAGTCGGAACCATTCAGAGATCCTATGTTTAATAACTATACAGAAGACATTTATGTGATGAAGTTAGATGATTCCCAAAATTGGAGTAATCCCAAAAAATTAGATATGTCTAAACCTCAATTAAATGAAGCGAGCGTTTCTATTAGTTTAGACGAACGAAAAATATACTTATATAAAGACAGTTCGGGTCTAGGGGATATCTTTGTCACAGAATATTCGAGTAATGAATTTAATAGCGCCAAACCTTTGTCAGTTGATGGTGTGAACTCGGGTGCATGGGAGCCTCATTTAATGGTTTCTCCTGATGGAAAAATCATGTATTTTGTTTCTGATCGTTCAGGTGGTAAAGGGAAACGAGATATTTATTACATGGAAAAGAAAGGTGGATCTTGGTCTGCCCCAATTAATTTCACTGCAATTAACACCGAAAACGACGAAGACTCTCCATTTGTTGGTCTAGATAATAATGTGTTATACTACTCAAGTAACCACGAAAATAGTATGGGTGGTTTTGACGTATTTATGGTGGTTAGAGATGCACAAGGAAATTGGTCTCCACCGGTAAACTTAGGATACCCAATCAATTCTCCTGGTGATGATATTTTCTTCACTACTACTGCCGATGGTAAACAATCGTATGTATCTTCTCTAAGAAAAGGTGGGTTAGGTGAAAAAGATGTTTATGAGGTTATGTTCCCTCAAGCAACCACCAAAAATGTGGCATTCTTAAATGGTAAAATAATTCATGCAAACGGTAAAAAAATACCTGAATCTTCTTTCATTACTTTAACTTGTAAAAATTGTGACAATCAAAATGAGGAAACAATTCTTCCTCGTATTGAGGACGGTGGGTTCTTTAGTAAATTGGAGAAATGCAAAGAGTATGTATTAACTTATTACTATAAAGAAAATTCACCAAGTCCATACAAAGAAACGTTTAAAACAGATTGTGACCTAGCGTATCAAGAAGTAAATAAAACAGTTCTTTTAATCGAAGAGAAAGAACGAATCACGCGTATGTTTGATTATGACTTAGATGGAAAAGTTACTTCCAATAATTTGGTAGATAACACAAAAAAATCGCTTGAGAATGCAACCGTTGAAATATATAACCGCAAAGGAAATAAAGTGGAAACATGGAAAACAGATGCTTCTGGTAAATTCATCAGTCAGTTGACAATAGGATTAAAATTCAAGGATAAATTGGATTATTACGCGGTTGTTTCTGCAACGAATCATACAACAGATACATTTGATATTCAACTAACTTTGAAAACAGATTCTATTCTTCACTTAGCATTTGAAATTTCAACCAATAAAAACATTGGAGAACTTTTAGCCTTGAATCCAATCTATTTTGATTTTGATAAATCAAATATTAGACCTGATGCAGCAATCGAATTAGACAAAGTGGTTGAATACCTGAATAAATATCCGGAATTGAAAATTGAATTAGGTTCACATACAGATGCGCGTGGTCCAG
Organism: Lishizhenia tianjinensis; assembly: GCA_945863425.1. GTDB lineage: Bacteria > Bacteroidota > Bacteroidia > Flavobacteriales_D > Crocinitomicaceae > UBA952. The sequence goes on along the minus strand of CAMBBW010000088.1, from coordinate 694 downwards.
CTTCGTATAATCAATCTCTTTCTGATAAAAGAGCTGCGTCTTCTGCTAAATACTTGAAAAAGCGTGTATCAAATCCGAAACGAATCTCTCACAAAGGATATGGCGAATCTAAAACAACAAATGGTTGTAATGATAAAGTGAACTGTACTGAAGCTCAACATCAAATGAATAGAAGAACAGAATTTATTATTCAAAAATAAAAAGTCAAAGAATACCAATTAAAGCCCGATGTGAATTGGGCTTTTTTTATCTCAATTAACTCCATGAAATTAAATTTAACTCGACCACTTTGTGTTTTCGATTTGGAAACAACGGGAATTCAAATCACGAAAGACCGTATTGTTCAAATTGCCATTGTGCGCATTAACACCGATGGAAAAGAAGATCATTATAATCGTTTGGTCAATCCCGAAATGGTGATTCCTGAAGAAATTGTGGCCATACACGGAATTTCGAATGAGCGTGTTAAAAATGAGCCAACAATTAAAGAAATTGCACAAGAAATCGCGGATTTTATTGGCGATGCTGATTTGGCAGGCTACAATTCGAATAAATTTGATATTCCGATGTTAGCTGAAGAATTGTTGCGTTGTGGGTTTGATATGGATCTGTCCAACCGTCATTTTATTGATGTTCAAAATATCTTCCATAAAATGGAGCAACGTACGTTAGCGGCCGCCTATCAATTTTATTG
>CAMBBW010000087.1 GCA_945863425.1 Lishizhenia tianjinensis | reverse complement strand
CCCAATGAATAATTCATTTGAGCGACGAAGGGATTGTGAAATTTCATAACTGGCGTGTACGATAATCCCGGGTCCTCATAGGTTTTATTTCCTTGAATAATATTAAAATCCAGATTAAAACCAAGTGCATTATCAATGTAGTACTTTCGAGATTTATCTATTTTTGCCTTGCCCACAAATACAATTGAATGAAAGGAAGTTCTGAGGTAAACAAAATTATTTCTAAATTTTCCCATTCCATCTTCCGAATTCGTTATTTGACCCAATGCATTTTTTAAATCAATGTGGGTTTCTTCTTTACCCGCCAGTTGTTTGAAGCCCAATCCTCCTTCGATGTAGTCTAAAATCCTAGATTTTTTCAGTGCCGGGATTCCAATGCCTTTCCACAAGGGAAAATAGGTATATCCAAATTCTGCATTAAAGCCAAGTTTGCCAGCAGGGTCTAAACTGTAAACACCCCTTGCTCCACCATTATCAGTAATATTATAGACTTTTGTTTTCCCTGTCATCATATAAGTTGGTCCAAAATTGAATTGTATGCCATAATTCATGACCATTTTATCCATTTTAGCTTCCTTACGTAAACTCTTTTCATTCACTTCTCCTTTTTTAAAAACACGTTGTGAAAAGATTGAATTTACGATACCGATAAAAAAAAACAGACTGACTATTACACGCATAAACTTAATATTTGATCCATTACTTCTGGAGAATCCCATTTTTGAACAATGTCCGACTGTTCCATAATTTGATCCATTATACCTTTTTGCACTTCTCCCTGCTTTAGCGCAACACTATAGCGAATGGAACTGAAGGTTACTTGAGAGTACAACGGCATCCATTTGTCAGGGTACATTGCACTAAACTTCGCTTCTATTTTTTTTCGCAACAAAAACATGGGATCAGCAACAAAATCGCGCATTTCAAAATAATTCCCCAACGATAAATCCTGTAAGGCATCACCATCAGGCTTTCTTTCTCGATTGTATTCTTCAAAGATGGATTTCCAATCTTCACCATGTTTCTCCATTAATTCAAACATTACGGTACAATCTTCAAATCCTGCATTCATACCTTGGCCGTAAAAAGGTACAGTGGCATGGGCAGAATCTCCCATCAAGGCTACTTTTCCGGCAGTCCAAGGATGACAACGAACAATTGCCAAGGAGGCAAGTGGATGCTTTTCCCACTCGTCAGCAATCGAAGGAAGCATGTGATAGAAATCAGGAAAAACTTCATGGAAAAAATCATTTACTTTTTCATTGGAATCCAGTTTATCGAATGCATATTTATGATCGCTGTGCGGCATGAACAAGGTACAAGTAAACGAGTTGTCATTATTAGCAAGCGCAATCATCATAAATCGACCACGAGGCCAGATATGCAAAGCACTTGTGTCCATTTTAGAACTTCCATCTTCATTGGCTGGTAAAAGAATTTCTCTATATCCATCTGCAATAAAATTCTGACTATAATTAAACCGATCCAATTTCTGCATGGAATTATAGCGCACGGCAGAGAAAGCTCCGTCAATTGCAAAAACAAGATCAGCTTTGTCTTCGAACTGCTCTTGCGTTTGCATATTTGTTAGGTAAACAATTCCTTTTTCTAAATCAACCTTTCTACATTCATGCTGAAAAAAGATAGTTGCGTTGCCTTTCTGTTCGGCCATATCCATCATCCGCGCATTTACTAGTCCACGCGAAACCGAATAAATAGCTTGATCCTCTTTTCCGTATTGCTGATACGTTAAATTACCTTCTAAATCATGCATCATTCTACCGTACATCGGGATTGCAAACTTTCTGACCTCATCACCCACACCAACTGCATCCAAGGCTTTCCATCCTCGATTGGACAAGGCAAGATTTATCGATTTTCCGGCTGAAATAACTGTTTTTCGAATGTCTGTCCTTCGCTCATAAATAGTCACTTTATAACCTGCTTTAGCTAAATAAACAGCCCATAACGAGCCCACAAGCCCTGCGCCCACGATAATAGCTTTCTTCCCTTCTTCCTGTATCATTTTCTCCAATTTTTTGAGTAATTTGTTTCGAAAAAATTATTTCTTCTTCTTTTTGCGATGCGTTTATTATTAAGGTATGAATTGATTCTCCACAAGACAAATCCAGCTATCAAAATAGCAGCAGCTTGAGCCGCCAATTGGACATATGTGTAGGTAAAACTTGGTTCACCACTAAATTTAGAATCAATTAAATCTTGAATAGAAAGCATAATTTGATATACATTAATGGTGTAAAGTTCATAAAAATCAATTGAACACAATCAATAAATTATTTCTTTTTTGAACAGCCTATTGCTTATTGAAAAAAGTATGAATAAAATTTTGTGAATTTTTAAAATATCTTTATCTTTGCACCCCTCTATTCCGTTTAACTTCGGATTTTGGGCGAAGTTAAAAGAAACTTTTGAACTAAGAATTTTTGCGGATGTGGTGAAATTGGTAGACACGCTAGACTTAGGATCTAGTGCCGAGAGGTATGCGGGTTCGAGTCCCTCCATCCGCACTATTATGGTCTCATTTAGAGGCCATTTTTTGTTTAATAACTTAATGTTTTAAAAATGAACGTTATTCGTGAGGATATTGATGCGTTGAATGCATTGATAAAAATTAAAGTTACACCAGAAGACTACAAATCCAAAGTTTCTGAAACACTTAACAAGTATCGTAAAACGGCAAATATTCCAGGTTTTAGAGCTGGCCACGCCCCTATATCTTTTATTCAAAAGCAATACGGTAAAACCGTTTTATTTGAGGAGGTATCTAAAATGGTTACGGATGCAGTCAATAATTACATTGTTGAAGAGAAATTAAATTTATTGGGCAATCCTATTCCTTTGGATCAAAATGGATTCAGTGGGGATTTTAGCAATCCTTCAGATTTTGAATTTAGCTATGAAATTGGATTTCCACCTTCAATTGATGTTTCTTTGTCAAAAAATAGTTCTTTTGAATTCCAAAAAGTGGATGTAAATGAAACTTTAATTTCGAAGCAGGCTGAAGATATTCGTAGAAGATACGGTAAATTAACTAGCGCAGATGTGGTTAGTGAAAAGGACTTGATTTTAGGTCGTTTTCTTGAACTAAACGAGGATAAATCTATCAAGGAAGGTGGAATTGATCACACCTCTTCTATCTCTTTAGAATTTTTAGATTCATCGGATGTTCGCGCTCTTTTTGTTGGTAAAAAAATCGGTGAAACCGTTGAATTGAGTCCGGATGATGTTTCCAAAGGGCCGAAAGATAAAGCTGCAATGCTTGGAATTAAAGAAGCCGATTTAGAGAACGTTGGAAACGTATTCTCCTACACTATCAATGAAATTAAGTGCATGGAATTTGCAGAATTAAATGAAGAGCTATTCGCAAAACTTTATCCTGACGAAAGTGTTAAAACAGAGGCTGATTTTACCGCACGCATTAAATCAGATCTTCAAGGAATGTTTGACCAAGATTCGGACAAAAAACTGTATCGTACCATTCAAGATTCTTTGATGGATCAAGTGAAAGCTGATTTTCCAGATGCCTTTTTGAAAAGATGGATCAAACAGGTAAATGATAAACCGGTTACGGACGAACAAATTGAATCTGAGTATGAAAGCTACCGGAACATGTTAAAATGGCAATTGATTGAACGTAGACTTTTTGAAAAACATGAAATTGTTATTGATCAATTGGAACTAATTAATTTCACAAAACAATTGTTGCGTTCAAATTATGCGAATTACGGAGTCTTTGATATTGATGAAAATGAATTGTCTCAAAATGCAATGAAGTTTTTACAAGACAAAAGTCAAACGGATGCTATACTTAGTCGATTTACGGAAGAAAAAATCATTACACTTTGTAAAACCGAAGGAACAATAAAAGAAAAAATAGTTTCTTACGAAGAGTTTATTGAAAAATAAAACACTTACAAATAATACATATAAAAGGCTGTTTCTTGTGAGACAGCTTTTTTTATACAATCAATTTAAATTAAACTTATAGGTTTTTCAATGTGTACTCAAACATCATGTTGAATAAATGATTGCGTGTATTTCCGCCATAAATCCCATGGTTTCGGTTTGGATAGATAAACATATCAAATTGCTTGTTCGCTTTCACCATTGCATTAATCATTTCCATTGCATTTTGGTAATGCACATTATCATCTGTTGAGCCATGAATTAGGAAATACTTTCCTTTTATGTTTTTAACATGATTGATCGGTGAATTATCATCATAACCTGCTTCATTTTCTTTTGGTGTTCGCATGAAGCGTTCGGTATAAATATTATCATAATATCTCCAATTGGTAACAGGTGCCACTGCAATGGCCATTTTGAACACATTCGCCCCTTTTGTAATTGCCAAGGAAGCCATGAATCCCCCATAACTCCATCCCATTATTCCAATTCTACTCGCATCAACAAACGGCATTTTTTGCAATTCTTTCGCTGAATTGATTACATCTTCAATTTCTAATTTACCTAATTGAAGATAGGTAGATTTTTTGAATTTAGCACCCCGAAACATGGTTCCACGCGGATCAACACACGCAACGATATACCCATTTTCCGCTAACAATTGGTAGTACATGTAATCCATTCCATCCCAAGCATCAATCACTTCATTGTGGCCAGGACCACCGTATACGGTCATATAAACAGGATATTTCTTATTCGAATCAAAGTTTTTTGGCTTAATCAACCATCCATTTAATTCCGTTCCATTCGAATTGAATGTTACAAATTCGCGCGTTACAGGTTTATATGCTGCAATTTTTTCAACCAATTCTTGATTGTCTTCCAGCACTTTTAACAAAGTCCCGTCATTTTTTCTAAGACTATAAATTGGTGGGGTATTAGCTGTTGAGTGAGTTAAAACGAAGTAGTTCATCCCATTCGTAAACTCAGCTTCTGAATATCCCATTTCAGGACTGATCAGTTGTTTGGAAGTACCATCCATTTGAATTTTAAAAATTGATTTTACCACCGCCGATTTTTCTGCGGCTGAATAATAAATATTTTTATCATCTCCATCTATTCCCAAAAACTCGATAACATCCCAATTTCCTTTTGTAATTTGTTTAGATGAACCATCAAACCCAAGTTGATAAATATGATTAAAGCCATTCGCTTCACTTGTTCGAAGTATCGATTTCCCATCCTTTAAGATCAATAAATTATTGTCCACATCGACATACGTATCTGATTTTTCTTCGAAAAAAACCGTGTGTTTCCCTTTATTTGTAAAATCTACCAAATGATATTTTAACTGATTTTGATGCCTATTCAAGGTTTGTAGCACTAAATGATTTGCTGCCTTTGACCAACTTAACCTAGGAATATATTCATATTCTCCTAGATTCAAATCAACTGTTTTTGCATTCTTTACTTGCACCACATGTGCAGTGACTTTTGAATTGTCTTCACCCGCCTTTGGATATTTATATTTATACTGAGTTGGATAAAGGTCATTGTAAAATGCCAAATTAAATTCTTTTACCTCTTGTTCATCAAAACGCAAATAGGCAATCATTTTACTGTCAGCAGACCATTCGTAGGCTTTTGTTATTGCAAATTCTTCTTCATATACCCAATCAGTAGTTCCGTAAATAACTTTATTCTTTTTACCTCCTTTCGTTAATTTGGTAACCTTTCCGGTCTGAATGTTTTTTATAAATAAATCATTTTTATAGATATAAGAAACCAAATTACCGTCAGGAGAATACTCTGCCAATGTTTGTGGCTGATGTTCCGAATCAAGTGCTGATAAAACATTAGTTTTTAGATCAAACAGGTAATAAACTGCGGTAAAACTTCTTCTGTAAATTGGCTCAGTTTCGGCGGTAAATAAAATCTTTGTTTCATCCTCATTAAAAAAGTAATCATCGAAAGACAACTCCTTTCCTTGAATAATTAATTTATCTTTTTTAACCAATAACTCTCCTTGGTCGGTTGAATCATTAATTTTAAATTTATATAATGAATTATCTATAACTTGTGTATAGTATTCTCCGTCCTTCATAGATCGAAATCCATCGATTCCTTTTGCGCGAAACTCGTAATTTTTCCATATTTTTTCAACACTTAATTCTTGAGAATCAATAAATTGAACTATAAAAAAAAGACTAACAAGCGTAAAAAAATATTTCATGGTTTTTTATTTGAGGCTTGAAGTTACACAATGTTTTGTTTTATGAACATCTAAAGTTAATTTAAAGCAACAATGTGTTAACAATTTTCTAATAGTATTCAATCAAAAAATATGTAAATTTGACCTAAATTTTTGAAGTGACATCCTTGAAGCAGTTGATTGCCGAAACCATTTCGAATCAAAAAATTAAATGTATTTTTAAAATAGAAGCTTTGTTTTGCTAACTATTAAATTGAATCTAGTCTCGTTTAACTCTTATTAATTTAAATTTTATGAAAAAATCATTACTCGCTATTTTTACTTTTGCAGCAGGCTTTTCATTTTCGCAAGACTGCGCCAAAATTTTTATTTCTGAATACGTTGAAGGATGGTCTAACAACAAGGCATTAGAGATTTATAATCCAACCTCAGCACCAATCGATTTAAGTCAATATTTTGTTGCACGCTATTCAAACGGTGCAACAACCGCAACTGTTGCTAATTCGGTTCAATTGAGCGGAACTGTTGCACCATACGATGTTTATGTTGCTGTTTTAGATAAAAGAGATCCAAATGGTGTTGGGCAAGAAGCTCCAATTTGGGATTCATTGCAAGCACGTGGAGATGGTTTTTTTAGCCCTGTGTACAATACAAGTAATGCATTTTATTGGAATGGTAATGATGCAGTGATGTTAGCAAAAGGTACCTTACCAACGGATCCAACTGTATTAATTAATGCTGCAAACGTTCCTAATTTCGCGATTATAGATGTGTTTGCTAAAATTGGTGAAAACCCTGCTAATGCAACTGGTTCTTCGGCGGGAAATGATGGGGCTTGGTCCACTCAATTTCCTTATAGTACAGGTTTGGGAGTATTACTTACAAAAGAACATTCTCTGCTGCGCAAAGCGGCGATTAAAAAAGGAGTTACGGCAAACCCATCGTTTTTTGATCCATTGTTGGAATGGGATTCTATTCCTGCTGTAATTGTTCGTTTGGATGCAAATGGAGACACATTATTTGGAACAAGTGGAAATGCTATATTGGACGGTAATTGGGCTTCTTTAGGGAATCATAACTGTGCGTGTAACCCAGCTTCTGTAAACGAGATTGAGTCAACTTCATTTGATATTTATCCAAATCCATCCACAGGAACAATTGCAGTTAAATTGGACGAAAATTGTCGTTCATTGTCAATATCAAATAGCCTTGGTCAAACAGTTTGGGAAAAAGGTGCTATGCAAAATGGAATTTACACCATTGAATTACCTCGCTTGAAAGGCGTTTATTTTGTTCAAATTGTTTCCCAATCAGGAGCAACATCGACAAAAAAGGTTACTATTCAATAATTTCCTTTATCCTATCTTATGAAATTTCTATTTGGCTTACTTCTACTATTGCCAACGGTATTTTTTGCCCAACAGACAAGTACAATTAAGGGGAAAATTACTGATAATTCATCTGATCAACCCATTGTTGGCGCGAAAGTAAATATCCAAAATAAGTACCGGGCTTTCTCTAATTCAAATGGGGTGTTTGAACTTACAAATGTCCCTTTTGGTGAATACGTCATGGTTGTTTCTATGTCTACCTATGACACAGTGAAAATTAAATTAATTGTCAACAAGGCAATTATTGAACGAAATTTAGAATTGGGCGGGAGTGTTGAATTTGCAGAAATAGAAGTGATTGGTAATATGGTAAAAGACAACGTGCCAATTGCCGTAACAAGAATTCCCACTCAAAAAATCATTGAAGAATTAGGTTCTCGTGATTTGCCTATGTTATTAAATGGTACTGCCGGAGTTTATGCTACCACTCAAGGGGGTGGCGATGGTGATGCACGTATCAATGTACGTGGTTTTGATCAACGAAATGTGGGGGTGATGATAGACGGTGTGCCTGTTAATGATATGGAAAACGGTTCGGTATATTGGTCCAATTGGTTTGGTCTAGACGCAATAACATCTCAAATGCAAGTGCAACGAGGTTTGGGAGCTACTAAGATTGCCATGCCTTCCATTGGTGGAACAATAAATATTCTTACACAAGGAATTGGAAACAAGAAGGGGGGAATGTTGAAACAAGAATATTCAACGGGGAATATGTTGCGAACTACCTTTTCCTATAATACCGGAATGACCAAAAGTGGATGGGGATTAACCGTTTCAGGCTCCTACAAACAATCTGATGGGTGGGTATATGGAACGCCAAGTCAAGGTTTTTTTGGATACGGAAAACTATCTAAAAAAATTAAAAATCACTTAGTTACACTTTCTGCTTTTGCTGCTCCTCAACAACATGCTCAACGGTCTTATAATCAATCTATTCAATATTTTAGTGAGGCAAAAGCACGAGAATTGGGCGCACCAATTGATACCAATGTTGTTTTCTATGACATGGGGGTACGTTTCAACCAGCATTGGGGATATCGAACAAATGAGGATGGTAAACAAGAAATTTTTAGTGAACGAAGAAATTTTTATTCCAAACCTCAAGTAACGTTAAAGGATTTCTGGAAAGTGAATGATAAATTATCGATTTCCAATTTGGCCTATATGTCTATTGGAAGAGGCGGTGGAACAAGTATTTTTAATTCATCTGCATTACTCCGAGATTCAAGTGGATTAATCGATTGGGATTTAGTGGTACAAGAAAACAAAGTAAATTCATTATTTGGAACACCAAACGTTGATACTTATTATCACCCAACCCAAATAAAATCAAGTCAAGTTTTGCTTTCTAGTATCAACAATCATTTTTGGGTGGGATATCTAGGACAGTTTAACTATAACATTTCCAAAAACTTGGAAGTTTCTGGTGGAATTGACGTTCGTTATTATGAGGGTCGCCATTACCAGCGCATTGAAGATTTATTAGGTGGCGATTATTTCATTAATGATGCTGATAAAAATGCGGCAAGTCCAATGAAACACGTGGGTGATAAAATTGCTAAAAACCAATTTAATGCTGACCGTTCGGGGTTAGTTCAATGGACTGGGGCTTTTGGACAAGTTGAATACTCAGGTGATAAGTGGTCTTATTTTATTAATCTATCCGGTATCGTTAATGGGTACAAAGGAATCGATTATTTTCAAAAACGCACCTTAGATTTAGGAGATACGGTTATACAAGTGGGCGCCAATGATTCAATCAATTTTAACGGACAGTTGTATACTACAAATTCTCCAGGATTAAAATACGTTAGCACGGATTGGAAATTTTTACCTGGTTTCACCTTTAAAAGTGGAATTAGTTACAAAGTAAATAAACTATCAAATGTATATATGAATTTAGGCTTCTTAAACCGAACTCCTCAATTTTCTAATGTGATCGATAATAATACCAACACATTTTTTGGAGAAATCTTGAATGAGCAAATTCTTGCAGCAGAAGGAGGTTATAATTTTGCCAACAAAGTATTTGGAATCAACTTTAATGCCTATGCTACGAATTGGAAAAACAAACCATTCCCTTATGGAGTAGCTGTTCCAGACCCGAACGATCCAACAGAATTTATCCGTGTGAATATCAATGGAATGGACGCTGTTCACTTAGGCGGAGAAATTGACATTGCTTATAAGGTGACCAAGAAACTTTCCACTGAATTGATGTTCTCTTATGGAGACTGGTTCTGGAATTCTTCTAAAACGATTTTTATCCCACAATACGATTCACTTGAATTCAGCTTTGATGCAAAAGGGGTTCATGTGGGTGACGCAGCCCAAACCGCCTTTTCTGCTGCAATCAGATATGAACCTATAAAAAATATGTATTTTAGATTACAGGGGCAGTTTTTTGACAGATATTATGCCAATTTTGATCCGTTTTCACTACAAGGCGCTAATGGAGGAAGAGAATCTTGGAAAATGCCGTCTTATT